>NZ_JBHSRF010000046.1:0-66981 GCF_042658925.1 Sphaerisporangium aureirubrum | reverse complement strand
AGAGCGGTGAGGGCTTGGAGGCGGGACTCGGCGATTGTGCTGCTTGGGGGGGTGGGCTTGTTTCGCATGCGGGGGACTTTAGGGAGGCCGCCTGCCGCGTGATTAACCGAATTTAATTCTGTGGATATCTCGGGTCAGTGGGCTGTCTGCGGATATTCGCCGAGAGGAGGAAGCGCTATCACGTGAGGATCACGGGTGCGGTGACGGGTCATTAGCGGAGGGGGAAGATGGCGGCGAGTCGGAATTGGGGGGATCTTCGAGGGGGGACGGAAGTGCGGGGGCGAGGGTGACGCCCAGCATTCCCGGGCCTACGTGGACGCCTACCACAGGGCCGATCTCGACGACGCGGATTGTGGCCAGGTTGGGGATACGGGTGGAGAGGTGGCCGGCGAGGGTCTGGGCGCGGGTCAGAGCCGCCAGGTGGTGGACTGCGACGTCTACGGGGCGGTCGCCGGCGGCGCGGATCGCCAGGTCTTCCAGGCGGGCCAGCGCTCGGGTGGCCGTGCGGACCTTCTCCAGGGGGGCGATCGTGCCGTCGGTGATGTGGAGCAGCGGCTTGATCGCGAGCGCGGAGCCGAGGAAGGTGGCGGCGGCGCCGATGCGGCCGCCTCGGCGGAGGTGCTCCAGGGTGTCGACGTAGAAGAAGCTGTGCGTGGCCTCGGCGCGGGCTCGGGCGGCGGCGGCCACCTCGGGCATCGCGGCGCCCCGCCGGGCGGCCTCCGCGGCGGCGAGGACGGGGAAGCCCAGGCCCATGGCCAGGGAGCGGCTGTCGATGACGTCCACGGGGACGGAGGCGTCCTGCGCGGCCAGCCTCGCGGACTCCACCGTCCCCGACAGCGCGGCGGACAGATGGAGGGAGACGACCCCTGTCGCACCGAGTTTCGCGGCGCGCTCATAGGCGTCCGCGAACCGCTGCGGGGTGGGACGGGAGGTGGACACCGGCGACCAGTCCTTCAGCGCCGCGGCCACCTCGGAGGCGTCGATCTGCGTGCCGTCATCCAGAATCCGGTTCCCGACGATGACCTGGAGGGGGATCACGATGATGCCGAGTCGCTCGACCTCCGCGGGATCAAGATAAGCGGTCGAATCGGTAACCACAGCGACCGGTTGTGACATGTCCGAAGGCTACCCGTCTCCACCCTTTCCACTCGAGCCCATCACACATCACCTCACACGCCCCCGCCACCAAAGTGCGCCGCTCCGGGACAAGTGGCCGGCGCCCACACGGACTTCTAGGGCCGCCTCAGCATCGCCGTAGCGGCGGAGATTCCTCCCCTAAGGGACCGGTAACGCGCCGTACGGCGGCGCCGCATTCGCCGCACCACGACCCGCCGTACCGGCGCCGATAGGGCAGGGCGTTGGTAGCGCAGGGAGGGAGGCGTCCGCGGAGGGAGGCGTCCGCGGAGGGAGGCGTCCGCGTACGGAAGCGGGTGTCTCGTCCCGCTGGGGTGCCCCTCACGTAGAGCGCTGTACGGCGGTGTTGGATTCGCCGCGCAACGACCCGACGTACCAGGCGCCGGTAGGTGGGGCGGTGTCCGTAGCGCCGGGAGAGCGGTGGTGTGCCGGATGGCGGCGGGGTGGGGTTACTGGACGGGGGTGCCGCCGCGCCAGACTCGGCGGGGTTTTAGGCCGAAGCCCCAGGCGAAGGCGCCTTCGTGGTCGGCGTCCCATTGGACTATGTCGGCCAGGCGGCCGGGGGCCAGGACGCCTCGGTCGGGGGCGCCTAGGACGGTGGCGCCGCCTAGGGTGGCGGCGCGGAGGGCGTCGCCTACGCTGATGCCGAAGGCGGCTACGGCGAGGCTGATCACCAGGGACATCGAGGTGATGCCGCAGTGGCCGGGGTTGTGGTCGCTGCCGAGGGCGACCGTGACGCCTTGGGCGAGCATGCGGCGGACGGGCGGCAGGGTCTGCTGCTGGAGGGCGGTGCCGGGGCAGACGACGGCGGGGACGCCGTAGCGGGCGAGGAGGGCGATGTCCTCGTCGGCGGTCTGGTGGAGGAGGTCGGCGGAGGCGCAGCCGAGTTCGGCGGCGAGCTGGACGGCGCCGCGGCGCTTGTAGGCGCCGGCGTGGACGCGCGGGAGCAGGCCGACGTTGCGGCCGCAGGTGAGGACGAAGCGGGCCTCGTCGGGGGTGAAGTGGCCGTCGTCGCAGTAGACGTCGACGCTGTCGGCGCCGGCGGCCGCGGCGTCGGCGCACCAGGAGCCGACCGCCTCGACGTAGTCGCGCTGGCGGCCGAAGTATTCCGGCGGGACGACGTGGGCCGCGAGGAAGGTGACGTGCACCCGCGGCATCATCGGCTCTTTCTCGAGCTCGCGCAGCAGGCGGACGTCGGCGAGCTCGCCGTCCCGGGTGAGGTGGTAGCCGGTCTTGGCCTCGACGGTGGTGGTGCCGTTGAGCAGCCAGTCGCGCAGGCGCTCGCGGACGCCGTTGCACAAGGTCCACGGGTCGGTGCCGCGGGTCACGGTGACGGTGGAGCCGATGCCGCCGCCCGCCGCGGTGATGGCGCTCGGCGAGGAGCCGCCGGAGCGCATGGCCATCTCGGCCCAGCGGTTGCCCGCGTACACCGGGTGGGTGTGCGCGTCGATGAGGCCGGGGGTGACGAGCGCGCCGCCGAGGTTCTCGACGTGGTCGACGTCCACGATGTCGTCCACGACGCCGGGCACGCTCTGCGGAAGGTCGGCCGCGCGGCCGACCCACGCGATGCGGTCGTTGTGCACGAGGATCGCGGCGTTGCTGCAGACGTCGTTGCCCGTCCAGAGCCGGCCGATGTTGGTCAGGAGCCGCACCGTCATGGCATCACCACCCCGCCGGGGACCACGGCGACGTCCCGGCATGCCCTTGCGGCCCAGCTCGAAATGGGCGCCACGCCCGCTGGGTCCGCCAGGTTTCCGGACGTCATTGGGGGGTCTCCTGATCTCATCCGCACTGGTGTGCGATGACGGCACCGCCCGGATCTTGGCCAGGCGATTCAGTTCAGTTACGTTATTTCACAGGTCGGCTCGGTGTACAGGGTTATTGAGAAGAACACCGGTTCGTCTCACCTGTCTGGGACGGGACCACCTGCACCCCGCCATGTCGAAACTCCGCCCCCAGCCACCGCCGGCGCCGATCCCGCCCCTGCGGCAGCAGCAGTCACAGGCGTCCTCATGCGAAACCAGCGCCAGAATGTCTTGTTAGGGTTTCCATATCGTAGCAATAACAGAGGGGCACCGGCCACAGCGGTTTTCCTGCGCCTTCGCGAGGTTTACCGCTAATGTCGGGCTTTGTGCCCTTCTGCCCCGTTCGTCACGTCGCGGGGCACAGGCCCCCCGGCCCGCGCGATGAAATGATCTTAAGCCGACACCGTGTAGCCTGCGTCCGAGAGCATGTTCTACTCGTCTTTACACGTGGGTCGGCCCGGGAGTTACCTTGACCGTGCAGGAGAATACCAGCAGGAGCCAGATCCAGGAGTTGATGCGCGCCAAGGAGGACCAGATCCTCCAGCGCTGGGTCGATGTCTCCAGCAAGCCTCTGCGAGGCCGCCTCAGCGACGCCGACACCCGCAAGGAGCTCCAGGAGATATACCACGCGCTCCTGCGTACGTTCGACCACCAGGACGCCGTCCCCGAGCTGCACGGCCTGCTCGGTGAGCTGTCCCGCTCCAGGGCCCGCCAGGGCTTCACCCCGACCGAGACCGCTCTCACGGTCTTCGGGGTGAAGGAGGCGGTGTACGAGCTGGTGGAGCTGGACGGCAGCGAGAGCGCCCTGCGCGGCTTCATCTGGCTGTCGCGCTTCATCGACGGCCTCGGCCTGCTGACGTTCGAGACCTTCTCCTCGGCCCGGGAGAAGATCATCGCCGACCAGGCCGAAGAGCTGCTGGAGCTGTCGACCCCGGTGGTGAAACTGTGGGACGGCATCCTCAGCGTCCCCCTCATCGGCACGCTCGACTCGGCGCGCACCCAGGTCGTCATGGAGAAGCTGCTCCAGACCCTGGTCGACACCGGCTCGGAGTACGCGGTGATCGACATCACCGGCGTCCCCGCGGTGGACACCGAGGTCGCCCAGCACCTCCTCAAGACCGTGATGGCCGCCCGGCTCATGGGCGCGAACTGCGTCATCTCCGGCATCCGCCCCCAGATCGCGCACACCATCGTCACGCTCGGCATCGAGTTCGGCGACATCGTCACCAAGGCCACGCTCGCCGACGCCCTGGCGTACGCCCTGCGCCAGAGCGGCGTCGAGATCGCGACCAAGGCCCGGACGCGGATCGCGGTGCGGACCGAGGAGGCCTGATGGACCGCGTGCCCATCCTCAAGATCGGCGACATCCTCCTCGTCTCCATCCAGGGCGACCTCGACGACGAGACGGTCCTCACGCTCCAGGAGGACATCGCGGAGAAGATCGTGGCCACCGGCGCCATCGGCCTGATCATCGACATCACCGCCGTGGAGATCGTCGACTCGTTCGTGGGCCGCATGCTGTCCACCATCGCCGGCATGGCCCGCATGCTGGACGCCGAGACCATCGTGGTCGGCATGCGTCCCGCGGTCGCGATCACGCTGGTCGAGCTGGGGCTCTCCCTGGGAGGCCTGCGCACGGCCCTGGACCTGGAGAAGGGCATAGCCCTGCTCAATCAGCGCGCGGACGCCGACCGGCGCACCGCCACCGACGCACCCGAGGATGACCTGTCAGCGGTCGGCCCGTGAGCATCCCGCCCGCGGTCGGCACGGTCCTGGAACTCGCCATCACCTCCAACGACGAGGTGGTGATCGTGCGCCAGAGGGTCCGGGCGAGCGCCATCGAGCTCGGCCTGTCGCTGGTCGACCAGACCAAGGTGGTCACCGCGGCGAGCGAGCTGGCCAGGAACACCCTGGTGCACGCGGGCGGCGGCCGGGCGCGCATCGAGATCCTCCAGCAGCCCGGCGGCCGCCGCGGCCTGCGCCTGGTGTTCAGCGACGACGGCCCCGGGATCCCCGACATGCGGCTGGCGCTGACCGACGGGTGGAGCAGCGGCAGCGGCCTCGGCCTCGGCCTGAGCGGCAGCAGGCGGCTGGTCGACGAGTTCGACCTCGCCTCGGAACCCGGCCAGGGAACGGTCGTCACGGTGACGAAGTGGACGCGGTGACCCCGCGGCGGGACATCTGGCTCAGCCTGGAGGACGCGAGCGCCATCGGCGCCGCCCGCAGGATCGCCATCGCCCTCGCCAAGGAGGGCGGGTTCAGCGAGGACCACACCGGACGGATCGGCGTGGCGGTCAGCGAGGCGGCGTCCAACCTCGTCAAGCACGCCACCGCCGGCGTCATGCTGATCCGCCCGCACCCGGATGCCGCCACCACCCTTGAGGTCTTCAGCCTCGACGGGGGGCCGGGGATGGCCGACGTCGAGGCGAGGATCCGGGACGGCCACTCCACCGCGGGCACGCTCGGCATCGGCCTCGGCGCGATCTCCCGGCTGTCGGACGCCTGGGACGTCCACTCCCAGCCCGGCCGCGGCACGATCCTGACGATGCGCTTCCACGCGCCGGGCTCCCCTCAGCCCGATGAGCGCGAGTGCGGCATGTACCGCCCGATCGGCGACGAGGTGGCCTGTGGCGACGCGTTCGCGGTGGCCGGCCGCGGCGACACCCTGACCGCGATCGTCTGCGACGGCCTCGGCCACGGCATCGCCGCCGCGGCGGCGTCCACGGAGGCGGTCCGCGTCTTCCGCGAGCACACCGACGCCACCCCGGCCGTGATCATCGAGCGGGTGCACGAGGCGCTCGGCGGCACGCGGGGCGGCGCGGTCGCCGTCGTCCGCCTCGACCGGGCCGCCCGCACGGCGGCGTACGCGGGGGTGGGCAACATCTCCGGCTGGATCGTCCACGCCGAGGGCAGGCAGGGCATGGTGTCGGTCCACGGCATCGCCGGGCACCGGGCGCGCGGCATCCGCGAGATGCGCTACGAGCTGCCCCCGCACGGCCTGGTGGTGCTGCATTCCGACGGCCTGACCGACCGGTGGAACCTCTCCGGCTACCCGGGGCTGCTCACGCACTCCGCGCCGGTGATCGCGGGAACGCTCCTGCGCGACTGGGCGGTGCGGCGGGACGACGCGTGTGTGCTGGTGATGCGGGTGGAGCGATGACCGGCGGGGTGGCCGGTGAGAGAACGGGACACCGACACACCGGGGGCACAGGTGGGGACAATGACCGGTGATCTGCTGAACACAGTGATCCGGGACGACCGCGACGTCTTCGCCGCCCGCCAGATCGGCCGCGAGGTGGCCGGCGCCGCGGGCCTGGACGACCTGGACCGCATCCGGGTCGGCACCGCCCTCAGCGAGGTGGGCCGGGAGATCGTCGCGGGGGCCCGGGAGGCGCACATCACCTTCCGGATGGAGGAGCCCAGCGGCCTGGTCGTCGAGATCACCTACTCGGCCGGGGAGGGCGGCATTCCCCCGGCGGGGGTGACGCTGGCCGCGCGCCTGATGGACGAGGTGCGGCACGAGACAGCGCTGCGCACCATCACGATGACCAAGAAGATCACGGGTGGCCACGCCCCCGACGAGAGGACGATCGGCGAGATCCGGGAGCGGATGGCGACGGTGGCCCCGGCCGGGGTGCTGGACGAGCTTCGCCAGCAGAACCGCGAGCTGGCCGCGGCCCTGGAGGACGCGCAGAACCACCGCGAGCGGCTGCTGCGCCTCAACGCCGAGCTGGAGGAGACCAACCAGGGCGTGCTGGCGCTGTACAACCAGTTGTCGGAGGAACTGGAGGAGACCAACCGCGGCGTGGTGGCGCTGTACGCCGAGCTGGACGAGAAGTCCGCCCAGCTCCGTGAGGCCAGCGAGGCCAGGAACCGTTTCTGGGCGACGGTCAGCCACGAACTGCGCACCCCGCTCAACTCGGTGATCGGCCTGGTGCGGCTGCTGCTCGGCCCAGGCGGCGAGGCGCTCACCGAGGAGCAGCAGCTCCAGGTCGAACTGATCGGCAACTCGGCGCAGACGCTGCTGGCGCTGGTCAGCGAGCTGCTGGACATGGCCAAGGCCGAGTCCGGGCGGATCACCCCCGAGCTGACGCCGGTCGACCTGCACGAGCTGGCCGAGCGGCTGCGCATGACGCTGCGCCCGACCAGCGGCGCCGAGGCCGTGCGCCTCACGGTGGACGTGTCCGGCGGCCCGCGGGTGCTGCTGACCGACGAGGTGCTGCTGTCGCGCATCCTGCGCAACCTGCTGTCCAACGCGCTGAAGTTCACTGCGGCCGGCGAGGTGTCCATGTCGGCGCGGGTCGACGAAGGCGACGTCGTGTTCGTGGTCACCGACACCGGGATCGGTATCCCGCGCGAGCACCAGCAGCTGGTGTTCGAGGAGTTCTACCAGGTTCCCGGGACGGTGTCGCTGAACAGCCGCGGCACGGGACTCGGCCTGCCGTACGCGCGCAGACTGGCCGAGGCTCTCGGCGGTACGCTGCACCTGTTCAGCACACCCGGGACCGGTACATCGGTCACGGTGCGGCTGCCGCTCGTCATGGAAGACACGCCTCAGGAGGGATGATGACCACGGAGCCGCCGGGCACCGTCCTGGTCGTGGACGACACCCCCACCAAGCGGTACATCCTCGGCAGCTGGCTGCGCCGGGCGGGGCACCGCGTGGTCGAGGCCACCGATGGCCGCCAGGCGCTGACACTCGTGCACGAGATCGCCCCCGACGTCGTGGTCCTGGACGTCCGGCTGCCCGACATCGACGGCTACGAGGTGTGCGAGCGGATCAAGGCGGACCCGCAGACCGCCGCGCTCCCGGTGCTGCAGATCTCCGCGCACGCCATCGCGGTGGCCGACCGCACTCGCGGCCTGGACCGCGGCGCTGACGCGTACATGGCCGAGCCGATCGAGCCCGAGGAGTTCATCGCCACCGTGCACGCGGCGCTGCGCTACTCACGGGCCCGCACCCGTGCCGAGCGGATCGCGCAGCGGCTGCGGCAGCTCACCCAGGTCACCCTGGAGATCAACTCCGCCGCGACCTTCGGTGCGCTGATGCGCACCGCCGTCGAGGGCGCCGCGTCGATCATGGGGCGGCGCAGCGGGGCGCTGGCGGTCGCGCTGGACGGCAGGATCCGGCGGTACACGGCGATGGAGCCGGGCGGGGAGGCCGTCCGGCTGAACGCGCCCAGCGACATCCTGGACCGGGTGACCCGGCTGGTGCTGGGCGAGTCGGCGGGCACGGCCGAGTTGTCGATGTCGCGCGCCGCCTGGCTGGACTTCCTGCCGGACTCCGACACCCGGGCCGACGTCTCGGCCGTCGTCTCCCGCACCAAGGCCGGCCGCCCGCCCGTCTACCTCGGCGTCGAGGGCATGGAGCCGCTCGACCCCGACGAGCTGGACATCCTCAAGCAGCTCGGCCAGACGATCGCGCTGGCGGTGGACGCGCTGCGCGCCTACGCCGAGGAACACCTGATCGCGCTCACCCTGCAGCGCAGCTTCCTGCCGGCCCGGGTGCCGCAGGTGCCCGGACTCGAACTGGCGGTGCGCTACCAGCCCGCGGTGGACAACGTCGAGGTGGGCGGCGACTTCTACGAGGTCCTGCCGCTCGGAGACCGGCTGCTGGTGGGCATCGGCGACGTGCAGGGCCACTCGCTCTACGCGGCCACGGTCATGGCGGAGCTGCGGCACGGCCTGCGCGCCCTGGCCGTCGAGGGCTGCCATCTCGGCAAGATCCTCGGCCGGCTCAACGACCTGCTCCGCCAGCACCACCCCAGCATGACGGCCACGGTGTGCCTGCTGCTGATCGACCCGGTGGACGGCTCGGTCGAGATGTCCAACGCGGGCCACATCCCCCCCGTGATCATCGGTGACGGCGCGGCGCACTACCACGGCTGGGGCAACCTGCTCATCGGGGCGGCGACCGAGACCTACCGCGTGGACCGGTTCACGCTGCCCTCCAAGGGCGCGCTCCTGCTGTTCACCGACGGCCTCATCGAGGACCGCGACGTGCCGCTCGACCGGAGCATGGAGGTCGTCCGGCAGCTCGCCGTGGCCTTCGACAAGGACCCCGAGCAGTTCTGCGACCGCCTGATCGACCACTTCGGCGCCCGCGAGGACGACGTGGCCGTGGTCGCGCTGCGACGCACCCGCTGAGGCGCCGGCGGGAACCACCGCGCTCCCGAGGCCCCGGAACACGGAAGACCGGCCGGGTGGGAACCCGGCCGGTCTCTTTTAACGTGCGCGCGGTCAGACGGTCTCGACCGGCTTGGCGACGCGCTCCAGCTCGGCGTTGAGCACCGCGGGGACCCGTGCCCGCAGGACGGTGCCGTCGCCGGTGTGGTCGACCGACAGCACCTCGCCCTCCTGGTGGGCCCGCGCGATCAGGTCGCCCCGGTCGTAGGGCACCAGCACGTGCACCTCGTGGTCCAGACGCGGCAGCTCCTGCTGGATGACCTCGATGAGCTCGTCGATCCCGGCGCCGGTGCGCGCGGACACCACCACGCTGTGCCGCTCCCGCATCTGGAGCCGGGCCAGCACGACGGGGTCGGCCGCGTCCGCCTTGTTCACCACGATGATCTCGCGGATGCGCCGGGCGCCCTCGATGTCCCCCATCACCTCGCGCACGGCGGCGATCTGGGACTCGGGGTCGGGGTGCGAGCCGTCCACGACGTGGAGGATCAGGTCGGAGTCGCCGACCTCCTCCAGCGTGGACCGGAAGGCCTCGACCAGCTGGTGCGGCAGGTGGCGCACGAACCCGACGGTGTCGGTCAGCGTGAACCGCCGGCCGTCGGGCGTGCGGGCCTGGCGCACGGTGGGGTCGAGGGTGGCGAACAGGGCGTCCTCCACCAGCACCCCGGCGCCGGTCAGCCGGTTGAGCAGCGACGACTTGCCGGCGTTGGTGTATCCGGCGATGGCGACCGACGGGACCTCGCGGGCGTGCCGCCAGGACCGCTTGGTCTCGCGGGCGACGGACATGCCGCCGATCTGGCGCCGCAGCTTGGCCATGCGCTCGCGGATGCGGCGGCGGTCCAGCTCGATCTTGGTCTCACCGGGACCGCGGCCGCCGATGCCGACGCCGCCCGCGGCCCGGCCGCCGACCTGGCGCGACAGGTTGCCGCCCCAGCCGCGCAGGCGCGGCAGCAGGTAGCTGAGCTGGGCCAGCTCGACCTGGGCCTTGCCCTCGCGGCTCTTGGCGTGCTGGGCGAAGATGTCCAGGATGAGGGCCGTGCGGTCGATGACCTTGACCTTCACGACCTCTTCGAGCTGCCGCAGCTGACCGGGGGTCAGCTCACCGTCGCAGATCACGGTGTCGGCGCCGTTGGCGATCACGATGTCGCGCAGCTCCGCCGCCTTGCCCGAGCCGATGTAGGTGGCGGTGTCGGGCCGCTGGCGGCGCTGGATCAGGCCCTCCAGGACCACGGACCCGGCCGTCTCGGCGAGAAGCTTCAGCTCCTGCAGGGAGTTCTCGGCGTCCATGATCGTGCCGGTGGTCCAGACCCCCACGAGCACCACGCGTTCCAGCCGCAGCTGCCGGTACTCGACCTCGGTGATGTCCTCGAGCTCGGTCGAGAGCCCGGCCACCCGGCGGAGCGCCTGGCGCTCCTCAAGTTCGTAGTCGCCGTTGGCGAGGGTCTCGTAGGGCTCGTTCCGCATGAAACTCGTCTTCGTGGCTATGTTGCGCTCCTCGGCGCTCGTTGGGCTCACCGCTTCACTCAGTCCAACACTGACGCACCTGCGGTGTCTTCCCCGATGGTGCCACGCGGGCCCGACGGTTTCACCTACTTATCACCGGGGTTTCCGCTCGTGCCCTCCCGGGTCAGGCCTTGAGCACCTTGGCGTCGCCCGAGCCGGTCTTCACGACGATGCGGTGCGGGGAGACGTCGTCGGTGGAGACGTCGACCGTCCGGTCGCCGGATCCGGTGTTCGCCGTCACCTGGTAGCTGCCGGAGGGCACCCGGACGACGCCGGTGCCGGAGCCGGTGCTCACCTGGACGTCGTCCGGCACCCCGGCGAAGCGCAGCTCGACGTCGCCCGAGCCGGTCTCGGCGATCGCCCGCTTGCCCGCCAGCTGGTTGGCGTCGATCTCCCCGGAGCCGGTGAACGCGTCGAGGTCGCCCCCGATGGCGCGCAGGGTGATGTCGCCGGAGCCGGTCTTGACCCTGACCCTCATCCCCTCGGGGACCTCCACGCGGTAGTCCACCCCGCAGGCCCAGTCGTCGCCCTTGCACTCGTAGGAGAGCCGCAGCGTGCCGCCGTCGACGGGGTGCGCGGCGGCGGGCCGGTCGCCCTTCCAGTGCAGCGTCTCGGTCACCCGGACCCCGGTGCGGGAGCTCCCGACGACCACGATGGCGCCGGACCCCGCCTCCACGTCGAGCGCGGTCACCGAGCCGGTCACGTCGTATCCCTTGGTCTCACTCTTGGTGGGCGAGGCGATGGTGCTCAGCCCGCAGCCGCTCAGCAGGATTCCGGCGCAGAGCACCGCTCCGGCGGCGATCACCGGTGTCGTCTTGGTCATGCTGTGAGAATGCCGTCCCGCATGGCCGCGCTCCATCGGGGAAGGCCCCGAGACAGACCCTGGCCCGACCCTCACCGGAGTCCGCGTTGACCCCTGAGACAGCCATGAAGTAGCGTCGATTCCGCGATTCAGAACAGATTTTCCATATCATGGAAACCCAGAAGGGAAGCCCATGGACGGCGTCGACATCAAGGGCCCCATGCTCGACCGTTTCGACCAGATCCTCACGCCGGAGGCCCTGGACTTCGTCACCGCCCTGCAAAGGGAGTTCGACGGCCGCCGCCGCGAGCTGCTGGACGTCCGCCAGGCCCGCCAGGCCGGCCTGTCCGCGGGCGGCACGCTGGACTTCCCCGCCGAGACCAGGGAGATCCGTGAGGACGGCTCGTGGCGGGTCGCAGCCCCGGCACCCGGCCTCGAGGACCGGCGAGTCGAGATCACCGGCCCGGTCGACCGCAAGATGACCGTCAACGCGCTCAACTCCGGCGCCAAGGTCTGGCTCGCCGACTTCGAGGACGCCAACTCCCCGCTGTGGGAGAACGTGATCAACGGCCAGCTCAACCTGCGCGACGCCCTGGACCGCACCATCGACTTCGACGCGGGCGGCAAGCGGTACGCGCTGCGCCCCGACGACGAGCTGGCCACCGTGGTGGTCCGCCCGCGCGGCTGGCACCTCACCGAGAAGCACGTGGTGGTGGACGGCGAGCCGTTCTCCGCGTCGCTGTTCGACTTCGGCCTGTACTTCTTCCACTGCGCCGCCCGGCAGATCGCCAAGGGCCGCGGGCCGTACTACTACCTGCCCAAGATGGAGTCCTACCTCGAGGCGCGGCTCTGGAACGACGTGTTCACCCGGGCGCAGGAGCTGCTCGGCGTGCCGCACGGCACCATCAGGGCCACCGTGCTGATCGAGACCTATCCGGCCGCGTTCGAGATGGACGAGATCCTCTACGAGCTGCGCGACCACTCGGCCGGCCTGAACGCCGGCCGGTGGGACTACCTGTTCAGCGTGATCAAGAAGTTCCGCACCCGGGGCCGGGAGTTCCTGCTGCCCGAGCGCAACGCGGTCACCATGACGGCCCCGTTCATGCGCGCCTACACCGAGCTCCTGGTGCGCACCTGCCACCGGCGCGGCGCGCACGCGATCGGGGGCATGGCGGCGTTCATCCCCTCCCGCCGCGACCCCGAGGTCAACAAGGTGGCGCTGGAGAAGGTCCGCGCCGACAAGACCCGCGAGTCCGGCGACGGCTTCGACGGCTCCTGGGTGGCCCACCCCGACCTGGTGCCGGTCTGCCGCGAGGTGTTCGACTCCGTGCTCGGCGACCGGCCGAACCAGCTGGACCGGCTGCGTGAGGACGTCTCGGTGAGCCCCGCCGACCTGCTGGCGGTGTCCAAGACCCCCGGCGAGATCACCGAGGCGGGGCTGCGCAACAACGTGGACGTGGCGCTGCGCTACCTGGCGGCGTGGATGGGCGGCACCGGCGCCGCGGCCATCCACAACCTCATGGAGGACGCCGCGACCGCCGAGATCTCCCGCTCGCAGATCTGGCAGTGGATCCACAACGACATCCGGCTCGCCGACACCGGGAAGGTGGTCACCCGGGAGCTGGTGGAACAGGTGATCGCCGAGGAGCTCGCCGGGATGCGCGAGGAGCCCGGCTTCGACGCCGGGCGCCTGGAGCAGGCCGCCGAGCTGTTCAAGGAGGTCGCGCTGGACGACGACTTCGCCGAGTTCCTGACCCTGCCCGCCTACGCCCGCATGCCATGACCGCCGCGCCGTCCCCGATCGCCGGGCTGACGGCCCGGCTCCTCGGCCTGTTCGGGCCCGGGTCGGTGATCACCGACCCGGTGCGGCTGCGCACCTACGAGTGCGACGGGCTGACCTACCACCGCGCGACGCCCGCCGTGGTGGTGCTGCCGGAGACGGCCGAGCAGGTGGCGGCGGTGGTCCGGGAGTGCGACGCGGCGGGCACGCCGTTCGTGGCCCGCGGCGCGGGCACCGGCCTGTCCGGCGGCGTGCTGCCGCGCACCGACGGCGTGCTGATCGTGATGTCGCGGATGCGGCGGATCCTGGAGGTCGACGTCCCGAACCGCCGCGCGGTCGTGGAGCCGGGGGTGACCAACCTCGCGATCACCGAGGCGGCGCGGCCGTACGGCTACTACTACGCGCCCGACCCCTCCAGCCAGCAGGTCTGCTCGATCGGCGGCAACGTCGCGGAAAACTCCGGCGGGGCGCACTGCCTGAAGTACGGCTTCACGGTGAACCACGTGCTGGCGGTGGAGCTGGTCACCCCGCAGGGCGAGATCGTGACGCTGGACGCCGCCGATCCCGGGTACGACCTGCTCGGCGCGTTCATCGGCTCGGAGGGCACGCTCGGCATCGCCACCAAGATCACGGTACGGCTGACCCGCGCGCCGGAGACGGTGACCACGCTGCTCGCCGCGTTCCCCGACGTGGAGTCCGGCGGCACGGCCGTGTCCGAGATCATCGCCGCGGGCATCGTGCCCGCCGCCATCGAGATGATGGACGCGCTCGCCATCGAGGCGGCCGAGGCGGCGGTGCGCTGCGACTACCCGGCGGGCGCCGGGGCGGTGCTGATCGTCGAGCTGGACGGCCCGTCGGCCGAGGTGGCGCACCAGTTCGCCCGCGTCCAGGACCTGTGCCGCCGCAGCGGCGCGTTCGAGCTGCGGGTGGCCGACGACCCCGCCGAGCGGGCGGCGATCTGGAAGGGGCGGCGGTCGGCGTTCGCGGCCGTGGGGCGGATCAGCCCCGCCTACCTCGTGCAGGACGGCGTGGTGCCGCGCACCGCGCTGCCCCGGGTGCTCGCGGGCATCGAGGAGCTGTCGGAGCGGTTCGGCATCCGGGTGGCGAACGTGTTCCACGCCGGGGACGGCAACCTGCATCCGCTGGTGCTGTTCGACGACGCCGAGGAAGGGGCGGGCGAGCGGGCCGAGCGGGTCTCCGGGGAGATCCTCGGGCTGTGCGTCGCGAACGGAGGGTCCATCACGGGCGAGCACGGCGTGGGGGTGGACAAGGCTAAGCACATGCCCGCGATGTTCACACCGGAGGACCTGGACACCATGCAGCTGGTGCGCTGCGCCTTCGATCCCCGCAACCTGTCCAACCCCGGCAAGATCTTCCCCACCCCGCGCCTGTGCGGGGAGGCCCCGGGCGTCCGCAAGGGCGTCCATCCCCTGGTCGCCTCCGGAGAGGCGGATCTGTTCTGATGCCTTCCCTCGCTCCCCCCTCCCCGGCCCACGGCGCGCGGGGCCGGACGTGAACGCCGCGGCGGCGCTGGCCGCGACCGGGGCGGCCGTGCGGGACGCCGGGCCGGACGACGCGGTCGCCGGGGTGGTGCCGCGCTGGGTCGCCTCTCCCGCGTCCACCGAGGAGGTCTCGGCGGTGCTGCGGGCCGCCGCCCGGCAGGGGCTCGCCGTGGTTCCCGCCGGCGGCGCCACGAAGCTCGGCTGGGGCGGCCCGCCGGAGCGCTGCGGGCTGCTGCTGGACACCCGCCGCCTGGACCGCGTCGTGGAACACGTGGCCGGGGACCTGGTCGTCCGGGTGGAGGCCGGCCTGCGGGCCGACACGCTCGGGCGGGTCCTGGCGGCGAGCGGGCAGGAGCTCGCGCTGGACGTGCCGCCCGGCCCGGCCACCGTCGGCGGCGTGCTCGCCGCCGGGGCCGCCGGGCCGCGGCGCCTGCGGTACGGCACCGGGCGCGACCTGCTCATCGGGATCACGGTGGTGCTGGCCGACGGCACCGTCGCCAGGTCCGGCGGCAAGGTCGTCAAGAACGTCGCGGGCTACGACCTCGGCAAGCTGTTCGCCGGTTCCCTCGGCACCCTCGGCGTGATCACCGAGGCCACCTTCCGGCTGCACCCGCTGCCCGCCGCCCGCGCCTGGGTCACCGCGACCGTGCCCGACCCCCGCCGCCTGGCCGCCGCCGAGGCCGTGGCCGGGTCGCAGCTCGACCCGAGCGCCGTCGAGATCGACGTGCCGGGCCTCGACGGCCCCGCGACGGTGGCCGTGCTCATCGAGGGCGTCGCGGCCGAGGAGCGCGCCAAGGCCGCGGGCGACCTTCTCGGCGCCGGCACCCCGCCCGCCGTGTCCCCGCCCCCCTGGTGGGGCCTGCCGCCCGCCGGGGAGTACCTCATGGAGCTGAGGGTGCCGCCCGCGGCGCTGGGGACGGCCCTCGGCGTGGTGGCCGCGGCCGCCGGGCCGCTGCCCGTCCGGGCGCGCGGCTCGGCCGCGACGGCCGTCCTCGGGCTCACGCTGCCCGCGGACACGCCCGCGGCGGCGGCGGGCGCGTTCGTGTCCGAGGTGCGTGACGCGCTGGCCGGGTACGGCGGGAGACTGGTGGTGCGGACCACCCCCGTGGAGACGCCCGAGCCGTTCGCCCGGTGGGGACCGGTGGCGGCGGCCGGGCTGATGCGGCGGGTCAAGGAGCGGTTCGACCCCGAGGGGCGGATGGCTCCGGGGCGGATGCCGGGAAAGGCCGGGTGACACCATGGACCCTGAGCTGATCGACGACTGCGTGCACTGCGGCTTCTGCCTGCCCGCCTGCCCGACCTACTCCCTGTGGGGCGAGGAGATGGACTCGCCGCGCGGGCGGATCCACCTGATGAAGCAGCACGTCGAGGGCACGCCGCTGACGGAGGAGATGGCGGGGCACTTCGACGCGTGCCTCGGATGCATGGCCTGCGTGCCCGCGTGCCCCTCCGGGGTGCGCTACGACCGGCTGATCGAGTCGGCCAGGGCCGAGGTGGAGCGGGTACGGCGCAGGCCGTTCGCCGACCGGGCGTTCCGCGCGCTGGTGTTCGGGCTGTTCCCCTACCCCCGCCGGTTGCGGGCGCTGCGGCTGCCCCTGAGGGCGGGCCAGGGGCTCCTGGCGCGGGCCCGTCCCGTGCTGGAGCGGGTGGACCCGCGGCTGGCGGCCATGGCGGAGCTGGCGCCCCCGGTGGCCCGCCGGGTGCGGCTGCCCGAGCGGGTGGCGGCGCGGGGGCGGCGCCGGGCGACGGTCGGGGTGCTCACCGGGTGCGTGCAGGGCGAGTTCTTCCCCGAGGTGAACGCCGCCACCGTCCGGGTGCTGGCCCTGGAGGGCTGCGACGTGGTGATCCCGCCCGCGCAGGGCTGCTGCGGCGCGCTGTCGGTGCACTCGGGGCGGCCGGAGGAGGCGGCGCGGTTCGCGCGGCGCACCATCGAGACGTTCGAACGGGCCGGGGTCGGCACCGTGGTGGTGAACGCGGCCGGGTGCGGGTCCAGCACCAAGGAGTACGCCGAGCTGCTCGCCGGCGACCCGGCCTGGGTGGAGCGGGCGCGGGCCCTGCGGTTCGCCGACCTCGCCGAATACCTGGCCGAGCTCGGACCGGCCGCCGAGCGCCACCCGCTGCCCCTCACCGTGGCCTACCACGACGCGTGCCACCTGGCCCACGCCCAGGGCGTGCGGGCCGAGCCGAGGGCGCTGCTCGCCGCCGTGCCCGGCCTGGTGCTCAGGGAGATCCCCGAGGGGTCGATGTGCTGCGGGTCGGCGGGGACCTACAACCTGTTCCAGCCGGAGGCCGCCAGGGAGCTCGGCGACCGCAAGGCCGAGCGGGTGCGCGAGGTGGGCGCCGAGCTGCTGGTGTCGGCCAACCCCGGCTGCACCATGCAGATCGCGGCGGCCGTGCGGCGCGGGGGCGGGGACATCCGGGTCGCCCACACCGCCGAGGTGCTGGACGCCTCCCTGCGGGGCCTCGCGCCCGGCGTGCTCGGCGCGTCCCGGGGCGGGGGCCGATGAGCGGGCCGGACGGCCGTGCGCGGGGCGGCGCGACGGTGCAGAGCGTGGACCGGGCGCTGGACGTGCTGGAGGCGCTCGCCGACCGGGGCGGGTCGGCGGGGCTGTCGGAGATCGCGGCGCGGACCGGGCTGCCGTACGGGACCATCCACCGGCTGCTGAGGGCTCTGCTGGCCCGGGGGTATGTGCGGCAGGAGTCGGACCGCCGGTACGCCCTCGGCGGGGCCCTGGTGCGGCTCGGCGGGGTGGCCGAGCGGATGGTCGGCGTGTGGGCGCAGCCGTACCTGGAGAAGATGGTGACGCTGTCCGGCGAGACGGCCAACCTGGCCGTGCTGGAGGGCGACTTCGTGGTGTACGTCGCGCAGGCGGCCTCGCCGCGCCGGCTGCGGATGTTCGCCGAGGTGGGGCGGCGGGTGCTGCCGCACAGCACGGCGGTGGGCAAGGTGCTGCTGGCGGACCGGCCGGACGCGGCGGCCGTCCTGGCGCGCACCGGCCTGCCGCGCCGCACCGGGCGCACCGTCACCTCGGTGGACACGCTGCTCGCCGAGCTGGAGCTGGTCCGGGACCGGGGCTACGCCGTGGATCTGGGCGAGGAGGAACTCGGCGTGCACTGCCTGGCCGTCCCGGTGCGGGACGGGAACCGGGTCGTGGCCGCGATGTCCATCTCGGGACCGGCCGAGCGCATCGAGTCGCTGGACAGGGCGGCCCTGGCCGAAGGCATGCGGGAGATCGCCAGGGACTTCGGCACCGAGGTCGGCCCGGGACGCTAGATCACGTGGCAGGCGCCGTGCTCGCAGAGGCAGAAGATCGCGCCCGCCGGGTCGGCGACCACGGCGACCCTGCCGTGCGGCATGTCGTAGGCGCCGATCAGCACCCTGCCGCCCGCGCGCCGGATCCGCGCCTCGGCCTCCCCGCAGTCGTGCACGGTCAGGTAGTTCTTCCAGTGCGGCGGCAGGCGCGCCGAGTCCTCCGACATGCGCAGCCGCCCGGCCACCGGCGTCCGGGCCACGCTCCACAACACGTAGTCGAAGTCGATCCCGTCGCCGATCTGCTCCGGTTCGTAGCCGAACAGCGCGGTGTAGAAGACGTCGGCCACGGTGGCGCTGCGGGCGTGCAGCTCGTTCCAGCACAAGGCGCCGTAATCCTTGTACTGGATGGGGCCGGTGTCCCTGCCCTTCTCGTAGAGGCCGAAGCACGCGCCCTCGCGGTCCACGGCCAGGGCGAGCCGCCCGAGTTCCGGCACGTCGGACGGCAGGACGACCAGCTCGCCGTTGTTGGCCTGGACCCGCACGGCCGAGGCGTCGACCTGGGAGGTGGCGAGGTAGACGTTCCACCTCGCCGGCGCCTTCTCCAGGCCGACGGCCGGCGGCAGCAGGCCCGCGACCGGCGCGCCGTCGAGGAGGCACACCGTGTAGTTCCAGACCTTCGGGCCGAGACCGTGGTAGGTCCAGCCGAAGATCTCGGTGTAGAAGCGAGCGGCGGTCTCCGGGTCGGGAGTGGTGAGCTCAGGCCAGCACGGCGCGCCGTCGGGGTAGTGGGTGCGCAGCATCCGGAGACCCCCTCAAGCGTGGACGGCCAATCAACTCATGGTTTCACCAGCCCCGCGGTGTGCCTCGGGCGGGGTTCAGCGCTGCTGGGGCGTGATGTTGATGGAGCCGTTCTGCGGGACCGGTACCACCTGCACGCGGCCGTCCTGGATGGCCTTCCAGAGGATGGCGCCCTGCGGGCCGAGCACCTTCACCAGCTCCTTGATCGACTCCAGCTCGGTCTGCACCTTGGTGTTGATCTGCTGCTGGGCGAGGTTCTGCTGCTTGGCGGCCTGCTCCGCGGCGAGCGCGTCGATCAGGCTTTGCGGCGGCTCGGGCTTCTGGATGGTCAGCACCACGTCGCCGCAGTCGCCGCTGCCCGCGTAGTTGGGCTGGCAGAAGTAGTCGGCCCCGGCCGCGTCCCTGATGAACTGCCGGGCGAGCTGGCCGACCCGCTGCTCCCACTGCTGCTTGGCGTTCGGGTCGTTGAACAGCTTCTTCCACTCGAACTCCTGGGACGCGGCGTCCATGGCGCGGTCCAGGGGCTGCTTGAAGTAGAAGTTGAGCATGCGGCGCCAGCCGTCGGAGGTGCGCTCGCCCTGGAAGTAGGCGCCGTACTTCAGGCCGATCTTCTCGTGGAACTGGCGCAGGACCGCGCAGTTGGTGTTCAGGGTGAACGTCGCCGAGCCCGCCACCTGAAGCTCCACGTTGTCCTTGGACACGATGCTTATCGGCTTGGACTCCGCGTCCTCGGAACCGGAGAAGTCGAACGTGCGCTGGCCGAACGGGTAGGAGTACGAGGTGTCGCCGGGGCCGAGGAACGTGGCACCGCTGGACGGGGTGATGCACTTGGTGAACTTGATCGGCTCGAACGGCCCGCCCGCGTAGTGCAGCAGTACCTCGTCCGGCGCCGTGCTCACCTTGGTGCAGCCGCTCGCCACGAAACCGAGCACCACGATCGCGATGACGGCGAGCAGCACGCCCCGCAGGAGCAGCCGCCTACGTCCCCCGCCGCCGGCCTGCCCGTCCGCTGTCTTCCGTGCGTTCATCGCCGTCCGCCTTTACTCGTCCTTTACGGTCGGCCGATCTTAAGGCACGGTCAGGCGCACTGCGCGAGCATTGTCTCCTTGTCCGCCGAGGTGACGGCGAGTTCGTACTTCAGCGCGACCTGGGCGAAGCGCAGGACGTACGCGCAGCGGATCCCCCGGTTCGGCGGCAGCCACGTGGCCGGTCCCGAGTCGCCCTTGGAGGAGTTGGTCGAGCCGTCCACCGGCATGAGGTTCAGCGGGTCGTTGGCGATCTGCATGCGCTTGGACCTGCTCCACCGGGAGGCGCCCATCTGCCAGTCGTAGGACAGCGGCATGACGTGGTCGATCTGGACCTCGGCCGCGTCCTCCTTGCGCCATTCGATGGTCGTGCCGGTGTAGGGGTCGTGCAGCGTCATCGACACCAGCACGCAGTCCGAGCCCGACCGGTACTTCAGCTCTTTGCCGTCCCGGGCCAGCACGTCGTTGCGGGTGTCGCACCCGTTGCGGCCGAACGGGATGCCGTCCACGCTGTCGGCCCACGCGTACCCGAACTCGTCGCGGTCGTAGCCGGTCTTGGGGCCCCGCCCCTTGGTGTCGAGCTTCTCGATCACCTTGGCCGCCGCCGAGCGGTCCTTGTCCGACTTGACGGCCCCGAGGCCGGGGTCCGTGCCGTCCGGGTTGTCCAGGGGGCTGACCCCGGTGCTCCCGGAGCTCTTCGCGCCGCCGTCCCCGCCGCCGTCTCCTCCTCCGCCGCCGCCACTGGTGGCGTCGATGGGCGCGCACCCCACCAGCAGCACCGCCACCAACCCGGCCACGACCGCCCGTGTCCCACGCCGACCCACTGCCCACCCCCAGGTAAAGGACCCGTAATACCTAGGTATAGCAGTTACCCCCCGGCGCCCCCTTTACCGCCAAATTTCGTGACTTCCAGGTGAAAACGGTCCGCCACCGGATGGTGACGGACCGTTTCATCGAATGGGTCAGGCTCTGCCGTAGGCGTCGTCGAGGCGCTCGATGTCGTCCTCGTCGAAATGGCCGAAGGCCACCTCGAGGATGCGGGCGGCGGGGCCGGAGGAGGCCAGGCGGTGGGTCTGGCCCGCGTGGATCAGCACCCGGTCCCCGACGGAGGGCTCGACACGCTCACCGTCGATCTCGAACACCAGACCCGGGTCCAGCGCCACCCACAGCTCGTCACGGTGCTTGTGACGCTGCAGGCTGAGCCGCTGACCCGCCGCCACCTCGATGATCTTGACGGTGGACGTCTCGTTGTGGGTGAACCGCTCGAAGGCCCCCCACGGACGCTCGTCCCGCACCACCGCGCCGAGCCGGTCGATCTCCAGCACTACAGCCCTCCACTCACCTGCGACAAAGAGAATGCCTACTCTCCCATAAACCGGTTAATAACCCGAGAACCTCATGAAAGCAGTAGGTATCCGACCTACGCGGTCAGAGGCCGTACTCCTTGATGATGCGCTCGTGACGCTCCACCTCGATGCCCGCGCTGCGGGCGAGGTCGAGCCAGGCCATGGGGTGCACCCAGCGCTCGGTGGCGTCGTCCAGGACGGCGTCGAGCTCGCCCGAGTCGACGCCGGGCGGCACGGCGATCCAGCCGTAGACGCCCTGGAGGCGCTCCCCCGAGGTGGGGTGGGTGACGGTGTAGTTCTCGTCGCTGTAGACCCACATGGGCCAGCCGCGCTCGGCCAGCACCTCGTTGAACTCGGTCCAGTCGTGCTCGTCGGGGGCGGCGCCGTCGAAGAACCAGCTGGTGTACCCGCCGGGACGCAGCATGGAGACCCCGGAGAAGGGGATGACGAAGCTCTCCTGCTCCTGGGGGTCGTCCGGCACCGGCTCCAGCGGGCGGGGGTCGATGACGATGACGTCGCCCGCGTTGTAGTCCATGCCGCGGGGCTGCGGGATCAGTAGCCGGGCGGTGGCGGGGCCGGTGCGGACCGACAGGACCTCGCGGCGGCTGCCGTCGGAGACGGGGAGCACCACCCGTACCAGGTGCCACTCCTCCTCGATGGGGCCCTCGGTGCTCTCGATCTCCATGCCGAGCTTCTCCGCGCCGGTGCGCACCAGGGCCCAGTCCTCGGCGGCGGTCGCCATGACGATCATGCGCCAGACGTCCTCCTCCTCGGAGGCCCCGGACTCGACGACCTCGCGGAGCACGGCCGCGCCGCCGGCGTTGTCGCCGAGCTGCTGCGCCGCACCGGCGAGCAGGCGGCGCGCCTCCAGCGCGACACCGCCCTCCGCGCCGGCCTTCAGCGACTCGCCGGCCGCGTCGCGCGCCTGCTCCCAGCGCTCGCGGGCGCGGTGCAGACGGCCGAGGGCGAGATGGCGGGCCGGGTCGGGCAGCATGGCGGCGAACCGCTCCACCCGGTCGTCCTGCTCGGCCTCGATGAGCACACCGGTGAGGTAGCCGACGTCGTCGGGGTCGGCGGTCGCGGGGTCGGCGTCGTCCACGATCTGCTTCCACAGCAGGTCCGCGCCGAGCGGGGCGTACCCGAGGAAGCCGAGGGTGGTGGCGTGGCGCCGGGTGGCCTCGAGGTCGGTGCCCGACAGCGGCCACAACCAGCCCACCCACCGCTCGGGGTCGGCGTTGTGACCGTCGGCGGCGTCGAAGTAGGCCACCAGCTCGTCCTGCGGGCCCGGGGCGGGCAGCGGCGTGACGGCGTCGGCGGCGGCCCGCAGCTCGGCCACGCGCTCGGCGACGCCGTCGGCCACCCGCAGGTCGCCCGTCCAGGTCTCGGCGAGGTCGGCCAGCGCGCGAGCCTGCCACACGCTCTTGCGGCCGACGGCGAGGTGGCCGCCGATGAGGGCGAGCTCGACCCGGCCGCGGTGCACGCCCATGGCCTCGTAGTAGCCCATCCACTGGCGCATGACCCGGCCGAGCTGCCAGGTGTTGGCGATCACCTGGTCCAGCAGGCGGACCGCACCGGCCCACTCGACCCAGTCGCGGGGGTGGTCGCCGATGACGTCGAGGTCGGGCAGCGCCTCGAGCGCCGGGGTGGGGCGCCCGGCGGTGGCGAGCACCAGCGCGCGCAGCACGCCCTCGCGGTGGGGCTTGGCCACCGGGTCGTCGGCGGGGAAATCTTTGGCGGAGTCGAGCTCGGTGAGCGCCTCCTCGGTGCGGCCGACGGCGAGCAGCGCGCGCACGCCCATGGCGGCGAGCTCCCAGCTCACCTGGCCGTCCGCGGCGCGGCGCCCGGCCACGGCGGACTCGTAGTACGCGATGGCCTGCTGCTGCTCCCCGGCGTCCAGCAGCGCGGAGACGTACTGCACGGCGAGCCCGCAGAAGGCCGCCGAGCCGTGCGCCATGTCGTCCAGGGCCGCGCCGAGGGCGGCCAGGCGGTCCGCGGCGTACCCGGGGCCGTCGGTGTTGGCCTGGGTGACGGCGAGCGCCTCGATCGCGGCGGGCGCCGACGGGCACTCCTTGACGTCCGCGCGGCGGGAGAACTCGATCAGGGCGTCGGCGTCGCCGATGGCCACGGCGCCCTGGTGGCGGTCGCCGACCCGGCTGAGCAGGTGCCAGTAGCGGGCGAAGTATTCGAGCCATGGCAGTTCCAGCGACTCGGCCTGCTGGGCCACCGCCGGTGCCATCACGTCGAGCTGGGCATAACGGCCCTCGAAGACCTGTGCGGGCAGGTCACCCAGCGCGATGGCCAGACCGGTGTTACCGGCTTCGTGCAATTGCCGCTGGGTGTCCGCCACCCATGCCCAGATGTCAACGTCCATGGCAGGCCAGTCTGCCAGTTCAGGGGGCGTGCCCCAAACATGCGGGCGGTGCGCTGGGGATACCGATGACCGCGTGCGGCCAGAAGCACGAGAAGTCACGGAAGTTGTCCACAGCGCCGCGACGGCGGAGCACCACGGCGCGTCCGGTTTGCGGGGGCCGGGCGGGGACGCCGTGCCGCGCCCGCGTCAGGTGAGGGTCGCGGCGGGGTAGTCGCCGGAGGCGACCAGGACGGCGGGGCCGGTGAGGTGGCTGGTGTCGTCGGCCAGAGTGACGGTGAGCAGGCCGCCGAGGACCTCGACGGTCCAGACGCCCGTGGTCTCGCCCGCCGCGTGCGCCGCGGCGACCGCGGAGGCCACCGCGCCCGTGCCGCAGGAACGGGTCTCGCCGCAACCGCGCTCGTGCACGCGCATGACGACCCGCCGGTCCCCCACCGAGTTGATCATCTCGACGTTGACGCCCGTCGGGAACACCGCGGGGTCGAAGCCCGGCTGGGGTCCGAGGTCGAACCGGGCCACCGGCTCACCGGTCACGCAGGCCACGTGCGGGTTCCCCATGTCGACGACCAGCCCCGGGTAGCGGGTGCCCGCGACGGTCGCCCAGCTCTCGCCCACGACACGCGGACGGCCCATGCCGACGGTCACCCTGCCGTCGGGCTCCATGCGCACCCGGCGCACCCCCGCCCGGGTGACCACGTCGAACTCCCCGGGGTCGGCCAGCCCGGCCTCGACCAGGTACCGCGCGAAGACCCGCAACCCGTTGCCGCACATCTCGACCGCGCCGCCGTCGGCGTTGCGGTAGTCCATGAACCACTCGGCGTCCCCGGTGTACCCGCCACGGGCCCGGATCTCGGTGGCCTCGGCGCTCAGCTTGGCGGGCACCACGTGCAGTACGCCGTCCGCACCGATCCCGGCCCGCCGGTCGCACAGCGCCGCGACCAGCGTCGCGGGGAGGTCCAGCGCGCCGTCCGGATCAGGCAGGATGACGAAGTCGTTCTCAGTGCCGTGCCCCTTGACGAACCGCATGTCACAACATCCTACGCCCGCCCCCCGCGGACCGTCCCGCCCCGGAGCGGGCCTAGGACCGCACCAGCCGGACGGCCCGCTCGACGAGGCCGGGGTCGTCATAAGGCAACCAGTGCACGCGGGGGTCGCGGCGGAACCACGACTCCTGGCGGCGGGCGAAGCGGCGGGTCGCCCTGATGGTCTCGTCGACGGCCTGGTCCTCGGTCCACTCGCCGGCCAGGAAGCGGAGCACCTGGGCGTAGCCGAGGGCGCGGCCCGCCGTGCGGCCGTCGGCCAGGCCCCGGGCGGCCAGGGCGCGGACCTCGCCGGGGAAGCCCGCCTCCCACATGCGGTGGACCCGCAGGGCGATGCGCTCGTCCAGCAGGGGCCTCGGGACCTGGAGGCCGATCTGGACGGAGGGGTAGACCGCGTCGTAGGACGGCATCGTCGCCGAGAAGGGGCGGCCGGACAGCTCGATCACCTCCAGGGCCCGCACGACGCGGCGGCCGTTGCTCGGCAGCACCGCCTCGGCCGCGACGGGGTCGAGCTCCTTGAGCCGCTGGTGCAGCGCCCCCGAGCCGAGCTCCGCCAGCTCGGTCTCCAGGCGGGCCCGGATCAGCGGGTCGGTCCCGGGGAACTCCAGGTCGTCCAGCGTGGCCCGCACGTACAGCCCGGAGCCGCCGACCAGCACGGGCACCGTGCCCGCGGCCAGCATGCGGTCGATGAGGGGGCGCGCCATCCGCTGGTATTCGGCCACGCTCGCCGTCTCGGTGACGTCCCAGACGTCGAGCAGGTGGTGCGGCACCCCCCGGCGCTCGGCCGGGGTCAGCTTGGCGGTGCCGATGTCCATCCCCCGGTAGAGCTGCATGGAGTCGGCGTTGATCGCCTCTCCCCCGAGCCGCAGCGCCAGCTCCACCGCCAGGTCGGACTTCCCCGCCGCCGTGGGCCCGACCACGGCCACGACCGGGGACCCGGCCGCCCCGGGGGCCATCACAGGTCCCAGTCGAGGGCCGGCTGGAGGTAGCCCTCCAGGGTGAGGAGCCAGCGTTTGTCCTCCACGCCCTCGCCGCCGCTGAAGCCGCCGAGGCCGTTGCCGGCGACGACGCGGTGGCACGGCACGATGACGGGGATGGGGTTGCTGCCCATCACCGAGCCGATGGCGCGGGCGGGGACCTTGGCGCCGCTGCTCTCGGCCAGGGCGCCGTACGTGGTCACCCGGCCGTACCCGACGGTGCCGGTCAGGGTGCCGAGGACCTTCCGCTGGAGGGGGGACATCAGGCGCCAGTCGACGGGCACGGTGAACGCCCGCAGCTCCCCGGCGAAGTATCGGGCCAGCTCCTCGCGGACCGGCGCCGTCCGCGCCGGGGCGTCGGCCTCGGGGAGGCCGAGGCGGCTCAGCATGCGGTGGCGCACGTCGTCGCCGTCCTGGAACACGGTCGCCACCACGCCGTCCGGGGTGACGGCCGCGAGGAACTCGCCGAGCGGCGTCGGCACGCTGCCGAACGCGACGTCCGTCATCGGTTCCCGCCCCTTCGTCCCGGTACCGCGTCACCTCTCACGGTAGCGGTCCCCGCCGACACCTCCGGCCCGCGATCAGGCGTCCCCGCGGCTCCAGGAGACCACCCGGTAGCCGACCCCGTAGGGCGCCTCGTCGTACAGCGGCTCGCCGTGGAAGGCCCCGGTGTCCCCCGCGGCCCCCGCGAGGACCTGGAACGCCGCCCGGCCCCCCACCCAGAGCTCGCCCGCCTCCGCCGGGTCCAGCGCGGCCAGCGCGGCGGTGTCCGCCGCGGCGAGGGCCCGCGCCAGGGCCGCGTCGTACTCCTCGGCGCCGGGGTGGAGGTAGCCGGGGGACTTCACGGTCAGCCTGGCCGACCCGTCCCCCATGACCAGCAGCGCCACCCTGGGCGCGCGTCCCGCGAGCTCGGCCCCGAGCGCCAGGCACTCGCGCGGCGCGGCGTCCCCCGCCACGATCTGGTACGCCGACGGCCGCGTCCCGGCACGGTCCAGCAGCCACCCGCCCACCGTCGCCGACAGCGGCAGCACCGGCTTCCCGGCGCCGACCCGCACGTCGGCGCCCCACGGGGCCAGCGTCCCCGCGGCCTCCCCCGGGTACGCCGCGGTCGCCGCTCCCCCGCCCACGACGACGAGCACGTCCGCCCGCGCCGCGGCCAGCCGCCGGATCGCCAGCCCGCAGCCGTCCCGCAGCCCGTCCAGCTCCGGCGCCGCCTCTCCGGCGAGCTCGGGAGCCATCAGCGGAGGATTCGGGCACACTGCGGCGGCGACGAGCACAAGATCAGGCTAGCCGGTGTGAGGGACACGGGCCGCCACGGGACGCACGGGTGAGACGGGACCGGCCGGGGCGTCCACGAGAGGACACCCCGGCCGGGAAGGACGAAACGGATGGGTCAGTCGCCGCCGAAGTCCTGGGTCCACCAGGGACCGCCGGACCCGAAGTGGACGCCCACGCCGATGGCCTTGAGCTTGCAGTTCATGATGTTGGCGCGGTGGCCGGGGCTGTTGAGCCAGGCCTTGACGACCGCCTCGGGGGAAGCCTGGCCCCGGGCGATGTTCTCGGCGAACATCGACGACTTGTAACCGGCGGCCTTGATGCGGTCCCAGGGGGAGCGGCCGTCGGCGGAGGTGTGGTCGAAGTAGCTCTTGGCGGCCATGTCGTCGGAGTGGCCCCGGGCGGCGGCGCGGAGCTTCTCGTCGATGCGCAGCGGGCCGCAGCCCTGGTCGGCGCGGGCCTCGTTGGTCAGGCGCGCGACCTCGTTCTCGGCGGTGACCAGCGTGCCGCCACCCTGGGGAGCCGGGGTGGGCTTCTTGGTGGGGGTCGCGGTCGGCTTCTTGCGCGGCTTCGGCTTGGGCTTCGGCGTGGGAGTGGCCGAGGGCTTGGCCGTCGGCTTCGGGGTGGCGGCCGGGCCGGGGATCTCCACCTTGCCGATGCCCTTGAAGGCGTTGGGCTGCTGCGGCAGGGGCTCGACGTAGCCGGCGTTGCCGTCGGGTCCCACACCCGAGCCGCCCCCGGTGGGGGCCTGCGCGTCCTCGCCCTGCTTGTTCTTGGCGCTGTCGCCGTCCCGGACGGGGGCGTCGGGCTGCGCGTCCTGCCCGCCGCCTGAACCACCCGAGCCGCCGGAACCGGCCGCGCCCGCGCCGGCGTCGCCGGCCGCGGGGTCCGCGGCGGCGGGGGCCTCACCGAGCGTCGCGTCGTCGGGGTCGGTCTCCGCGTCGGCCGGGGCCGCGTCCTCCGCGTCCTGGCCGGCGACCTGCTTGCCGGTGGAGGAGGCGGGGGCGGCGGTGCCGGGACCGCCGGTGAGGGCGATAACACCTCCGGCGGTGACGGCGGCGGCCACCACGGCGGCCGCGGCGCTGATCACCAGGGTGCGGCGGCGGCCCGAGGAGCGCGCGGCGGCCGAGCGGGCGACACGGGACGGCCGCGGCTCGGACGACAGGTATTCGGTGGCGAAGGAAGGTGATTCAGGGAGGGGGCTGGACTCGTCATAGCGGCCCGGCGACGGTCGGTCGTGCCGATCCATGTAGTTGACTCCTGCGGGCGTATCGGGAGGAAAGCGCTCCGGCTTCCGCGAGTGGACGTCACACTAGCCCCAAACGTCGCATTACCGCACCTCAATCACGGAAGAATCACGACTTGTCATCTGTTGGACCGATCTCATAACGGTCCAATGACCCCAGGGCACACACCACCCACACCGATGCGGCGAGCCTACCCAGGCGAGCACCGTCGAGTGTCCGAAATGCCGTATCTAACGGGAAAAGGGGAGATCGGAGCGGAGCGGCACCCGTCATCCCGAGATGCCCCGGAACGACGAGCCGGCCCCCCGGAAGGAGGGGACAGGTGCGGCGGAAAATTGCTCCGGAAGACGAGCCCGCCCCAGGGGCGGGACCGGCATCCCAGGTGCACTGAGACGAGGCGGCCCCGGGGAAGACCGAGACGAGCCGGCCCTGGGAAAAAGTGGATCAGGAGCGGCGCAGGACCGGCATCCCGAGCGACACAGGGCCCGGCTTGCCGCTCTCGGACGGCACCCCGCAGGCGGCGGCGTCCGCCGCCTCCCAGGCGTCCCCCGCCCGGGTGCGCCGGATCGCCAGCGCGGGCCCGTCGGCCACCAGGTGGTGCGGCGCCGCGTAGGTCACCTGGACCGTCACCATGTCCCCGGGCCGGGGCGCGGCCGCGGAACCGCCGGCGAGCTCGGGCACGAAGTGGACGAGACGGTTGTCGGGCGCACGCCCGGACATGCGGTGGGTGGCCTCGTCCTTGCGGCCCTCCCCCTCGGCGACCAGGACCTCCAGCGTGCGGCCCACCTGGGCGCGGTTCTCCGCCCAGGAGATGTCGTTCTGCAGCGCGACGAGCCGCTCGTACCGCTCCTGGACGACCGCCTTCGGCACCTGCCCGTCCATGGTCGCGGCCGGCGTGCCGGGCCGGATGGAGTACTGGAAGGTGAAGGCGTTGGCGAACCGGGACCGCCGGACCACCTCCAGGGTGTCCTGGAAGTCCTCCTCGGTCTCGCCGGGGAAACCCACGATGACGTCGGTGGAGATGGCGGCGTCCGGCATGGCCGCGCGCACCCGCTCGATGATGCCGAGGTAGCGCTCGGCGCGGTACGACCGCCGCATGGCCTTCAGCACGCGGTCCGAACCGGACTGCAGCGGCATGTGCAGCTGGTGCATGACGTTCGGCGTGGCGGCCATCGCCTCGATGACGTCGTCGGTGAACGCCGCGGGGTGCGGCGAGGTGAACCGGACCCGCTCCAGCCCCTCGACGCCGCCGCAGGCGCGCAGCAGCTTGCCGAACGCGAGCCGGTCGCCGAACTCGACGCCGTAGGTGTTGACGTTCTGCCCGAGCAGCGTGATCTCCAGCACCCCGAGCTCCACCAGCGAGCGGACCTCCGCGAGGACGTCCCCGGGACGGCGGTCCTTCTCCTTGCCGCGCAGCGCGGGGACGATGCAGAACGTGCAGGTGTTGTTGCACCCCACCGAGACCGACACCCACGCCGCGTACGCCGACTCGCGCTTGGTCGGCAGGGTGCTCGGGAAGACGTCGAGCGACTCCTTGATCTCGACCTGTGCCTCCTGGGCGATGCGCGCCCGCTCCAGCAGCACAGGCAGGGACCCGATGTTGTGGGTGCCGAAGACCACGTCCACCCAGGGGGCGCGCCGGACGATCTCGCCCTGGTCCTTCTGCGCCAGGCAGCCGCCCACGGCGATCTGCATGCCGGGGTTGCTCATCTTGGCCGGGCGCAGGTGGCCGAGGTTGCCGTACAACCTGTTGTCGGCGTTCTCGCGGACGGCACAGGTGTTGAACACGACCACATCGGCGGTCTCGCCGGTGCCCGCCCTGACGTATCCGGCGTCCTCCAGCAGGCCCGAGAGCCGCTCGGAGTCGTGGACGTTCATCTGGCACCCGTACGTGCGGACCTCGTACGTCCGGGAGCGCTCCTCGGTGACAGTCATCTCAAGAACCAAGGGTAGGCGCTCCGCGGCGCCGGGAACGCCTCGCGGCCCGGCTCCTCCTCTTTTCTCCGCCTGCGTACGACCACTATCCGACCCCGTGACCAGGCCGTGATGCGATCGGTACCGCGCGGTTAGTGACCGGCGGCCTTGACGACCTACGTTGTCCACCATGACGGACAACGGGGACGCGACTCCTCTAGTCAGAGTCGAGAACGTCAACAAACATTTCGGCTCGCTTCACGTGCTCAGGAACATCAACCTCACGGTGTCCCGGGGCGAGGTCGTGGTGGTCATCGGCCCGTCGGGGGGCGGCAAGTCGACGCTGTGCCGGGCGGTGAACCGCCTGGAGACCATCGACTCCGGCACGATCATCTTCGACGGCGCGCCCCTGCCCGCCGAGGGCAAGGCCCTGGCCAGGCTGCGGTCGGACGTCGGCATGGTGTTCCAGTCGTTCAACCTGTTCGCCCACAAGACCATTCTTGAGAACGTCACCCTCGGGCCGATCAAGGTGCGTGGAATGTCCCGCGCCGCGGCCGAGAAGAGGGGCATGGAGCTGCTCGAACGGGTCGGCATCGACAGCCAGGCGGGCAAGTACCCCGCGCAGCTCTCGGGCGGCCAGCAGCAGCGCACCGCCATCGCGCGGGCGCTGGCCATGGACCCTAAGATGATCCTTTTCGACGAACCCACCTCGGCGCTGGACCCGGAGATGGTTCAGGAGGTGCTGGACGTCATGGTCGGCCTGGCCCGGGAGGGCATGACGATGGTCGTCGTCACCCACGAGATGGGATTCGCGCGCCGCGCCGCCCACCGCGTGGTGTTCATGTCGGAGGGCCAGATCGTGGAGGAGAACACCCCTGACGAGTTCTTCACCAACGCCCGCACCGACCGCGCCAAGGACTTCCTGTCCAAGATCCTCACGCACTGACCATGCCACGACGCTCACGCCCGGTCTCGCCACGCCGAGGCCCGACGCGCCATCCCGCCTGCGCGGAAACGGAAACCGACCGTTCGTCACGAAGAAAACCGTAGGGAGACGCACATGCGTACACGACAGATCGGGGCCGTCCTGGTTTCCGCCGCGGCGCTGGCCGGAAGCCTCACCGCCTGCGGCGGCGGTGGCCCCACCACGGCCCTGCAGAAGGCCCAGGACGACAAGAAGCTCACCATCGGCGTCAAGTATGACCAGCCGGGCATGGGCCTGAAGAAACCGGACGGCACCGTCGAGGGCTTCGACGTCGACGTGGCGAAGTACATCGCCAAGGAGCTCGGCGTCCCCGAGAGCGGCATCACCTGGAAGGAGGCGCGGTCGGCCAACCGCGAGACCTTCCTCCAGCAGGGCCAGGTCGACATGATCGTCGCGACCTACTCCATCACGGCCGCCCGCAAGCCCAAGGTGACGTTCGCCGGGCCGTTCTACATCGCCCACCAGGACACGCTGATCCGGGCGGACGACTCGTCCATCACGTCGCTCGACACCCTCGCGGGCAAGCGCATCTGCCAGGTGACCGGCTCCAACTCCTGGAAGAACATCGCCGAGGGCACCAACAAGATGAACAAGAAGATCGACGTGGAGCTGGTCCCGGCCGGCGGCTACGACGAGTGCATCACCAAGCTCAAGGGCAACGCCATCGACGCGGTGACCACCGACGACATGATCCTCGCCGGGTACGCCAAGCGCGAGGGCAGCGCACTCAAGGTCGCCGGCGCGCCGTTCACCGACGAGAAGTACGGCGTCGGCCTGAAGAAGGGCGACAAGGACACCTGCGAGGCCGTCAACAAGGCGATCACCAAGATGTACCAGGACGGCACGCTCAAGTCGCTGTTCGACAAGCACTTCAGCGGCACCGGCCTGAACTTCACGGCCACCGCCGCGCCCGCCGCCGAGGGCTGTGCCTGATCCTTTTCCCGGGCGCCGGTGAGGTCCGCCTCACCGGCGCTCCCGTCTCCGGTGGAGCCAGTGGAGCCCAATGGAATCATTCATCGACTTCAGCCCCCTCGTCGAACAGTTCGGCACGATTCTGGTGGGCTTCTGGGCGACGATCCGTCTCACGCTGATGAGCGCGCTGCTCTCGCTCATCCTCGGCACCGTCCTGGTGGCGATGCGCGTGTCCCCCACGCCCGTCCTGCGCGCCGCGGGGACGATCTACGTCAACATCCTGCGCAACACGCCGCTCACGCTGGTGCTGCTGCTGTGCGTCCTCGGGCTGAGCGACACGCTTCAGTACACCCTGTCGAGTGACTCGTCCACCAACTACTACTGGTGGGCCACGATCGGCCTGTCCGCGTACACGGCGGCGTTCGTCTGCGAGTCGCTGCGGGCCGGCATCAACACCGTGCCTGCCGGGCAGGCGGAGGCCGCGCGGGCCATCGGGCTCACCTTCACGCAGACCCTGCGCCTGGTGGTGCTGCCGCAGGCGTTCCGCTCGGTGATCGCGCCGCTCGGAAGCATCCTGATCGCGCTCACCAAGAACACCACCATCGTCATCGTGGCCGGCTACATCGAGGCGGCCTCGGTGATGCGGCAGATGTTCGACGACTACGGCGGCACGCTGCCGATCTTCCTCGGCTTCGCCGCCGGGTACATGGTCCTGACCCTGCCCACCGGCTTCCTGTTCGGGTGGCTGGCCAAACGACTGGCGGTGAGCAGATGAGCACGGCCAGCGTCCTTTACGACGTCCCCGGGCCCCGCGCGCGGCTGCGCAACAACGTGCTGACGCTGCTGTCGGCCGTGGTGATCCTCGGCATCGGGTACCTGGTGGTGCGCGGGCTGGCCGACAAGGGACAGTTCGCGGGCAAGCTGTGGGAGCCGTTCCTGCGGGCGGAGGTCTGGACCGGCCAGATCATCCCCGGGCTCATCGCGACCGTGCAGGCCGCGCTGCTCTCGGCGGTCCTGGCGCTGGTCTTCGGCATGGTCTTCGGGCTCGGCCGGTTGTCGGACCACGCCTGGATCCGGGTGCCCTCGGGCTGGGTGGTGGAGTTCTTCCGCGCCATCCCGCTGCTGCTGCTGATCTTCTTCGTGCAGTTCTTCCCGGCCACCGCCAGCGGCTACACCGTCAGCGTCCCGGCGTTCGCCGCCGTGGTGATCGGGCTCACCCTCTACAACGGCTCGGTGCTCGCCGAGGTGTTCCGGGCCGGCGTCCTCGCCGTGCCGCGCGGGCAGTCGGAGGCGGGGTTCGCCATCGGGCTGCGCAAGGGCGGCGTGATGCGGCTCATCCTGCTGCCGCAGGCCACCACGGCGATGATGCCCGCGATCGTCAGCCAGATGGTGGTGCTGCTGAAGGACACCGCGCTCGGCTGGGTCATCGCCTACGAGGAACTGCTGAACTTCGGTCTCAAGCAGATCCCCGCCAACTTCGGCAACCTCATCCCGAGCGCGATCGTGATCTCGCTGGTGTACATCGCGATCAACATGGTCCTCGGCTACGTGGCCGTCCGCCTGGAACGCCGCAGCCGCCGCGCCCGCCGCACCGCGGCCGCCCCGGTGCAGGCGCCCGCGGCGATCGGCGTCGGCGGAGGCTCAGGCATGGACGCCGGCGGCGGAGGCAGCTGACGGGCCCGCCGCGTGTGGCCGGATCCGGTATCCCGGCCGTAGCGGCCACACGCGGCGGGGATTTCCGGCAGGATTCCGCTATGCCCCCCACGCCCGCACCCGGGCAGCACGGCCCGGCGCACGGCGCCTGGCCCTCACCGATCTCGACGGCCGACGTGGTCCGGTCCGGCGCACGGCCCGGTCACCCTTCGGTGATCGGCGCGGAGGTCTGGTGGGAGGAGGACCGCCCGGCGGAGGGCGGCCGGCGCACCGTCGTCCACCTCGCCGCCGACGGCACCCGCCACGAGCTGCTGCCCCCGCCGTGGGACGCCCGCACCCGGGTCCACGAGTACGGCGGCCGGTCCTACGCCGTGGCGCCCGGCACGGGCCTGGTGTTCGCCCACCACGCCGACCAGCGGCTCTACCTGCTGCCCGCCGGCGGCACGGCGCCCCGGCCGCTGACTCCCCAGCCCGAGATCGAGGGCGGCCTGCGCTACGCCGACCCCCTCGTCCACGACGGCGAGGTGTGGTGCGTCCAGGAGCGCCACACCGGGGACGGCAAGGTGACCCGGTCGATCGTGTCGGTCCCGCTGGCCGGCGGCGAGCCCACGCAGCGCGTGAGCGGCCACGACTTCTACGCCTCCCCCGTCCTGTCCCCCGACGGCGCGCACCTCGCGTACATCTGCTGGGACCACCCGTGCATGCCGTGGACCGGCACCGAGCTGCGGGTCGCGCGGCTCGCGGGCGGCGACTCCCGGTGCGTGCGCGGCGGCCCGGCCGAGTCGGTGCTCGCGCCGCGCTGGAAGGACGACCGCACGCTCTACCTCGTCACCGACCGCTCCGGCTGGTGGAACCTCGAAGAGGCCACGCTGGACGGCGGGTCCAGGCAGTTGTGCCCAGCCGAGGAGGAGTTCGCCTGGGTGTCCGCGGAGCTCGGCGGCGCGCCGTACGCCGTGCTCGGCGACGGGCGGCTCGCGGTGCTGCACGGCCTGGGGGACCTCCGCCTCGGCGTGCTCGACCCCGCCACCGGGGTGCTCACCGACCTGGACACGCCGTACGGCGGCTGGCTGCCCTGCCTCGCCGCCGACGGCGCCACGGTGTGCGGCGTCGCCTACGGCCCCGCCCTGCCCCGGTCGGTGGTGCGGGTGGACGTACCCACCGGACGGGCCGAGGCGCTGCGCCGCGAGCCCGGCGCGTCGCCCGGCTACCTGCCGGTCCCCCGGCCGGTGCGGATCGACGGCCGGCTCGGGCGGACGGTGCACGCCATCGTGTACCCCCCGGCGAACCCCTCCGTGCCGCCCGGCGGGGGCCCGGCGCCGTACGTGCTGTTCGCGCACGGCGGGCCCGCCGCGCACGGCGTCACCGCGCTCGACCTGCACAAGGCGTTCCTGACCAGCCGCGGCTTCGGCGTGCTCGACGTGAACTACAGCGGCTCCACCGGGTACGGCCGGGCCTACCGCGAGCGGCTGCGCGGCCAGTGGGGCGTGGCCGACGTCGAGGACACCATCGCCGCCGCCGAGTGGCTGATCGCCGAAGGGCTGGCCGACCCCGCGCGGATCGCCATCCGGGGTGGCAGCGCGGGCGGGTGGACGGCCATGGCGGCGTGCTGCTCGTCCGGGATCTTCCGCGGCGGCGTCTCCGTGGCCGGGGTGGGCGCGCTCGCGCCGCTGGCCGCCGCGACGCACGACTTCGAGTCGCGGTACGTCGAGTGGCTGGTCGGCCCGCCCGACCCCCTGCTGTACGCCTCAAGGGAGCCGCTGGCGCGGGTCGCGGGCATCCGGTGCCCGATGCTGCTGATGCAGGGGCGGAACGATCCAGTGGTGCCGCCCGCCCAGGCCGAGGCGATCGTGGCCGCCCTCACCGAGCGGGGGGTGCCGTGCGCGTACCTGTCGTTCGAGGGCGAGGGTCACGGGTTCCGCCGCGCCGAGACCCGCGGCGCGGCCCTGGCCGCCGAGCTGGCCTTCTACCAGCAGATCTTCCGCCCCTGAGTCCTTCCGTCATGAAGGGCTCCTGGGTCGTTCTCGCCACGGCCGGGCGGGCTCAGCGGGCGAACTCGGTGGCGCGGGACTCGCGGACGACCGTGATGCGGATCTGGCCCGGGTAGGTCAGCTCCTCCTCCACCTGCTTGGCGACGTCACGCGCGATCACCTGGGCCTGGATGTCGTCGATCGAGTCGGGGCGCACCATCACCCGGATCTCCCGGCCCGCCTGCATGGCGAAGACCTTCTCCACGCCGTCGTACGACTGCGCGATCTCCTCCAGCCGCTCCAGCCGCTTGACGTACGCCTCCAGCGACTCCCGGCGCGCCCCTGGGCGGCTGCCGCTGATCGCGTCGGCGGCCTGGGTGAGCACCGCCTCCACCGTGCGGACCTCCACCTCGCCGTGGTGGGCCTCGATGGCGTGCACCACGTCCTCGTGCTCACCGTACCGGCGGGCGATCTCGGCGCCGATCAGCGCGTGGCTGCCCTCGACCTCGTGGGTGAGCGCCTTGCCGATGTCGTGCAGCACCGTGCACCGCTTGAGGAGCATGGCGTCCAGGCGCAGCTCGGCGGCCATGATGCCCGCGATGTGCGCCGACTCGATGAGGTGCTTGAGCACGTTCTGGCCGTAGGAGGTGCGGTAGCGCAGCTGGCCGAGCAGGGTGATCAGCTCGGGGTGCATTTCGGTGATGCCGAGCTCGACCAGCGCGTCCTCGCCGGCGCGGACGCACAGGTGCTTCACCTCGTCCTTGCTGCGCTCGTACGCCTCCTCGATGCGCTGGGGATGGATGCGGCCGTCCAGCACGAGTTTCTCCAGCGTCAGCCGCGCGGTCTCGCGGCGCACCGGATCGAAACACGACAGCAGCACGGCCTCCGGGGTGTCGTCGATGATCAGGTTGACGCCGGTGGTGGACTCGAAGGCCCGGATGTTGCGGCCCTCGCGGCCGATGATGCGGCCCTTCATCTCGTCACCCGGCAGGTGGAGCACGCTGACCACGGACTCGGCGGTCTGCTCGGTGGCCACCCGCTGCACCGCCAGCGTCACGATCTTGCAGGCGCGCTTCTCGCCCTCCTTGCGGGCGTCGCTCTCGATCTCGCGGACGATCAGGGCGGCCTCGCGCTTGGCCTGGTTCTCGATGGTCATCACCAGCTCGGCCTTGGCCTGGTCGGCGGTCAGGCCGGCGACCCGCTCCAGGACCTCGCGCTGCTTCTCCTCGATCTCGTCCAGCGCCTGGCTGCGGCCGGCCAGCTCGGCCTCGGTCTCGGCCATGCCGCGTCCGCGCTCGGCCTGGCGGCGGGCCTCCTCGTCCAGGCGTTCCTCGCGCTCGGCGAGGCGGTGCTCGCGGCGTTCGAGGTCGGACCTGAGCTCCTTGAGCTCGTTCTTCAGGACGCGGGTCTCCTCCTCGGCGTCCTTGCGCATGCGCAGCGCGCCCTCGGCGGCGGCCTCCGCGCGGCGCAGCACCTCGCCGGCGTCGTTCTCGGCCTTTACGCGGATCTGGGTGCCCTCGCGGCGGGCCTGCTCCAGCTCGGCGTGCACCTCGGCGAGCTGGTCGGGAGTCGGGTCCTTGCGGCCGGCACGGTCACCGCTCGTCCGGCGTATCAGCACGACCAGCGCGACGATCGCGATGACTGCCAGCAGGACAACGGCTACCGCCAGCATGATCACGATTGTCGACGTCATGCGGGTGCACCCCTCCTCGCGTCGCGACCATCAGCTCACGAGGTGTCACACCCACAGCACGGAACGGCCCGGCCGGGCGATTCTGGTCAGACAAATATGGTCCAGCGTCCCGGCACCGAGGCACCCGGCCGCTGACTGTGATCGGTCTTGATCGTCCGTCGTCAACCGTTATCGCGATCCGCACTGCGCGGAGTAACTCCTCACTGTGGTCGAGATTAAGCGTCAGAGAGGTAACGAGCAAGCAAAGTCCGCCCGTCAAGACGGTTTTGCGCGCTCACGGCGGCCAAGCGGGGGCGCTCGCACGGCGTGTCGTGCCTGATTAGTCAGGATATGTCGGTTAACACGGAGGAATTGCGCCGGTGAGAACAGTGGCCGGTTCACCGGGCGCGCGACGATCGTCCGCCCTCGCCCCGGGCGGGCCCTGGGGCGCCGGGGCCGGGGTGCGGCGGGCCGGGCGGCGCCGATGGGTCCATTTCGGACGCTCCCGCCCCTCTGGAGCGGTCCCGCCCACCTTCTGCATTCCCAAGATTCTTCCCACGAGGCGGGCACATCGCCGAGCCGGGGGTAGAGGGCTGGCATGACCGGCATCGGATACACGCTGATGTGCGAGCAGACCCCGCCTCGGCAGCTGGTCGAGGACGCGGTGGCCGCGGAGCACGCCGGATTCGACTACGCCGTGATCTCCGACCACTACTTCCCGTGGCTGGAGGAGATGGGGCACTCGCCGTACGCCTGGTCGGTGCTCGGCGCGGTGGCGTACGCCACCAGGACCCTGCCGCTGATGACCTACGTCACCTGCCCGACCATGCGCTACCACCCCGCCGTCGTGGCCCAGAAGGCCGCCACCGTGGGCGTCCTGTCCGAGGGGCGCTTCACCCTCGGCCTCGGCGCCGGGGAGAACCTCAACGAACACGTCATCGGCAAGGGCTGGCCACCCGTCAACATCCGCCACGAGATGTTCGGCGAGGCCGTCGAGATCATCCAGGCCCTGTTCGAGGGCGAGTACGTCAGCTACCGAGGCGACCACTTCACCGTGGACTCCGCCAAGCTGTACGACCTCCCGGGCGGGCCGATCCCCATCGGCATCGCCGCCTCCGGCCCCCAGTCCGGGGACTTCGCCGCCGAGTACGGCGACGCCCTGATCGCCGTCCAGCCCGACCCCGGGCTGGTCGAGCGCTTCCGGAGCTCGGGTGGCTCCGGCAAGCCCGTCTACGGCCAGCTGGCCGTCTGCCACGACACCGACGTGGAAGCCGCCAAGGCCCGCGCCCACCGCCTGTGGCGCTGGTTTCCCGCCGGCTGGAAGGTTCTCTCCGAACTCCCCTCCCCCGTCAACTTCGCCGCCTACTCCCGGTACGTCCGTCAGGAGGACGTGACCTCCGAGGTCCCCTGCGGGCCCGACGTCCAGCCGGTGGTGGACGCCGTGCGGAGATTCACCGACGCCGGCTTCACCCATGTGGCCCTGGTCCAGATAGGCGCCGAGCACCAGAAGGACTTCCTCACCTGGTCCCGGGAGGAACTCCTCCCGGCTCTCCGCGCCGCCTGACCGTCCCGCCGCCTCTACTCCGCGTCGCCGGGGGGTGTGGCCGGTTTCCCGGTGGCGGTGGTCAGGGCGTACACCTTGCCGTCGTCGCTGCCGACGTAGACGGTGCCATCGGCCACCGCCGGGCCACCGTGGACGTCGTCGCCGGTGGTGTAGGTCCACCGCACGTCGCCCGTGGCCGCGTCCAGGGCGTACACCTTGCCGTCACTGCTACCCACGTAGACGACCCCGTCGCCCACGGCCGGAGTGGCGTCGACGTCGTCGCCGGTGGCGTGGGTCCATCGCACGTCCCCGGTGGCCGCGTCCAGGGCGTACACCTTGTCATCGCTGCTGCCGACGTACACGACACCCTCGGCCACCGCCGGCCCGGAGCTGACGGGAAGGCCGGTGGCGTGGCTCCACCGGACGTCACCGGTGACCGCGTCCAGGGCGTACACCTTCCTGTCCCAGCCGCCGATGTAGACGACCCCTCCGGCCACCGCCGGGCTGGAGTCGACGGCCCGCCCGGTGGCATGGGTCCACCGCACATCGCCGGTGACCGCGTCCAGGGCGTACACCTTCTTGTCCCAGCCCCCGACGTACACCACCCCGTCGGCCACCGCCGGACGCGAACGTACGTCGCCCCCGGTGGTGTACGTCCACCGCACGTCCCCGGTAGCCGCGTCCAGGGCGTAGACCTTGTCGTCGTTGCTACCGACGTAGACCACGCCCCCCGCCACCACCGCACCGGAGGACACCGAGTCACCGGTGGTATAGCTCCAGCGCACAGCACCGGTGGCCGCGTTCAAGGCATAGACCTTGTGGTCAAAACTCCCGATATAAACGACCCCACCGTCCACCGCCGGCCCCGAGGAGACGGAATTACCCGTGGTGTACGTCCACCGCACATCACCGGTGGCGGCATGCAGGGCATAAACCTTCTTGTCCCACCCCCCCACGTAGACGACGCCGTCCACGACCACCGGACTGGACGAAACGAAGCTACCGGTGGCATAAGGCCACCCGACGGCACGACCTGAGCCGAGAAGCGGCCGCAACCCGAGAACCGCGATCACCAGGACGACCACAGCGGCCAGGCCGATCCCGGCGAGCAGCACCGGCCGCCTGGATAACGGCCGCGGAACTTTCTTCGAGTCTGGAAGATTCATATTTGGATGGTGTCTAGAAGGAATGAGGCAAAGGCACCGCCGAACACCAGCGAAGTACTCGACAGCTGACCCCGCCCAGCGAAAACACCCCGCCGACCAGCACCCCAGCCACCCATCTCCACCCCGGCACCCCTCACAACAGGCACCTTTCCGCGATACCCGCCCTCATTGTGATCCCCAGCACACTCCCCCACCCCCCATACACGTCCGTCGTAACCAGATCTCTATGGTCCGAACACAACCCCCTCCCCCACCGCACCCCGACGCCGCCGTAAGGCGAGAAACCCCCATGGGTCACCAGACTAAGGACAATTGACACCAAGGGGCTAACAACGACAAACCCGCTTAAGCTGGGATGAATAGGCCCATGATCGGATCCCGTGAACGAAGCGGGAGGGTCAGTCCATGCCCTCGAACATGTCGTCTTCGGTGGGATGGCCTTCGGACTCGAGTGCCTCGCGGACGACGCGATAGGCGACGCTGCCGGAATACCCCTTGCGGGCGAGCATGCCGGCCAGGCGACGGACGCGGGCGGCGGGCTGCAGCCCCTCGGTGGCCGGAAGACGGCGGGCCACCAGGCGGCGGGCGGTCTCCAGCTCCTGCTCAGGATCCAGCCGGTCGACGGCGTCGCGGACGGTGTCCTCCGCGACGCCACGGGTACGCAGCTCAGCGGCCAGGGCCCGACGCGCCAGCCCACGCCCGGCGTGCCGAGAGCCGACCCACGCCTCGGCATACGCCTCGTCATCGATCAGCCCCACCTCGGTGTACCGGTTGAGCACTGCCTCCGCCACATCATCCGGCACATTCCTCTTCCGCAACGCCCGCGCCAACTCCACCCGCGTACGCGGCGCCAACGTCAACAACCGCAAACAAATCCCCCGCGCCACCGCCGCCGGATCGGCCTCCCCCCCCGACGCCGCCACCGACCCAACCACAGGCCCATCAAACCCCCGCCCAGCCGCCCCAGACCGACCCTCCCCAGACCGACCCGCCCTAGATCGACCCGACCTAGACGAACCCGACCTAGACGAACCCGACTCAGACGAACCTGCCCCAGACCCACCTGACCCAGACCGTCCCGGCTCGTGCCCATCCGGCTCGGGCCAGCCCGGCACGGACCCACCTGACTCCCACCGACCTGGCTCAGACCCACCTGACTCACGCCAGCCCAGCACGGACCCACCCGACTCAGACCCACCTGACCCAGGCCAGCCTGGCTCAGACCGTCCCGGCTCGTGCCCATCCGGCTCGGGCCAGCCCGACCCGGACCCACCTGTCTCCCACCGACCTGACTCACGCCAGCCCGGCACGGACCCACCCGACTCAGACCCACCTGACCCAGGCCAGCCTGGCTCAGACCGTCCCGGCTCGTGCCCGTCCGGCTCGGGCCAGCCTGGCACGGACCCACCTGAGTCGGGCCGGCCCGACTCGGAGCGAGCCGACTCGGATGTGCCGAGTCGGCCGTCCTCCTGGCCGGAGAACCCGGACCGGCCGGCCCCCCGTCTTGGGGAACCAGAGCCGTTGGACCCACGCCCTGAGAACCCGGAGGTGGCGGACTTCCGTCTGGAAGAGCCGGAGCGGCCGGATCTCCGGCCGGAGGGGCCGCTCTGGCCGTTCTCGCCCTTGGGAGGTTCGCTCTGGTTGTCCCCGAAGAAGGGGTGGGGATGGTCTGCGGGCATGGTGGGTCAGCTCCAAGGGGGCGGGGACGGTCAGACGTCGCCGGGCTTGGGGACCTTGGGGGCGCGGGTGGGGGCGGGGGAGGTGGTGGCGGCGGCTGCGGGCTCGGCGGGGGTGTCGATGCGGGGGCCTACGCCCAGCTTTTCCTTGATCTTCTTTTCGATTTCGTTGGCGATGTCGGGGTTGGTCTTCAGGAAGTTGCGGGCGTTCTCCTTGCCCTGGCCGAGCTGGTCGCCCTCGTAGGTGTACCAGGCGCCGGCCTTGCGGACGAAGCCCTGCTCGACGCCCATGTCGATCAGGCCGCCCTCGCGGGAGATGCCGAAGCCGTAGAGGATGTCGAAGTCGGCCACGCGGAACGGGGGGGCCATCTTGTTCTTGACGACCTTGACCCGGGTGCGGTTGCCGACGGGCTCGGTGCCGTCCTTGAGGGTCTCGATGCGGCGGACGTCGAGGCGGACCGAGGCGTAGAACTTGAGCGCCTTGCCACCGGTCGTGGTCTCGGGCGAGCCGAACATGACGCCGATCTTCTCGCGGAGCTGGTTGATGAAGATGGCGGTCGTGCCGGTGTTGCTGAGCGCGCCCGCGACCTTGCGCAGCGCCTGGGACATCAGCCGGGCCTGGAGCCCGACGTGGCTGTCGCCCATCTCGCCCTCGATCTCGGCCTTCGGCACCAGCGCCGCGACAGAGTCGATCACGACGAGGTCGATCGCGCCGGAGCGGATCAGCATGTCGGCGATCTCGAGGGCCTGCTCACCGGTGTCGGGCTGGGAGACCAGCAGCGCGTCGGTGTCGACGCCGAGCTTCGACGCGTAGTCGGGGTCGAGGGCGTGCTCGGCGTCGATGAACGCCGCGATGCCGCCTCCCCGCTGGGCGTTGGCGACGGCGTGCAGCGCCACGGTGGTCTTACCGCTGGACTCGGGGCCGTAGATCTCGACGATGCGGCCCCGGGGGAAGCCCCCGATGCCGAGGGCGATGTCGAGCGCGATGGCCCCGGTCGGGATCACCTCGATGGGGGCCCGGGCGTCATCGCCGAGGCGCATGACAGAGCCCTTGCCGAACTGCCGCTCGATTTGAGCGAGCGCAGTCTCAAGAGCCTTCTCGCGGTCGTTGGCTGCCATGGGATGCCCCCTGGAGGGTGTCGAAGTCGTTCCGTCGCCTGGGAAGCTACGGGGTGGCACCGACAATTTCCGGAACCCGCGGCACCGGGGCGTCGGCAGCTCTCAATATAGCGAACTATTGTTCGATCGTGGGGGAACTCCCGGCGGCTCGCCGGACGCGGACGGGGCCGTCTCCACCGTGCCCGAGACGGGCCGGGGGCGCGGGCTCAGCGCAGCCGCGGGTCGACGTCGACCACGTCGCACACCGCGCGCCAGATGTTCTTGGCCGACTCCCCCTCGGCGAAGGCCTGCGTCACGGTACGGCCGCCGAGCTGGGCGATGACGTAGTCGCGCGCCCAGGACTCGGCGTACCGCTCACCGAAGTGGTGGTTCATCCGGTTCCAGAATTCAGTGAGGCGCATCCCACCAGTATGGTCGCGGTCCCCGGCTGACCGGACCCCGGCCGCACCGCGTGGGGCGCCCGCTCACATGACCTTGTTGCCGTACATCTCCCCGAGCGGGTCGGCGAGCAGCTCCAGCCGGGCGCCGTCCGGGTCGCGGAAGTAGATCGAGGCGTCGCTCTCGAGTTGGTACGGGATGCCCGCGTCGTCGAGCTTGCCGCGCAGCTTCTCCCACTTGGCGCGCTCGACCGAGATCGCGATGTGGTGCAGGCCGCCGAGGACCTCCTGGTACTCCGACAGGTCCAGCCCCGGCAGGTCGAAGAACGCCAGCAGGTTGCCGTTGCCGATGTCGAAGAAGAAATGGTTGGAACCCTTGTAGTCGCGGTTCTCGAAGATCTCGGTGAGCGGGAACTCCAGCAGATCCTGGTAGAACTCGATGGTCTGCTCGACGTCGGAGCAGATCAGTGCGAAGTGGTGCAGCCCGCGGGCGCTGCTTTCCGGGCGCCGGGCGTGGAGGTGCTGGTCCCGGATGCGCTCCCGGGCCGCATCGATCGCCGCGTAGTCGATGTCCATGCTCTCAGGTGACGTCCCCCGGGTCCTCGGTGTCAAGCCCGCCGGCGGCCACATCGGCGCCCCCGCGCCGAAAGGTTCCGGCAGGACGACGGCCGGACTCGCCCGTGGTGGGCGGCGAGGTCCCTGAGCGGCGGATCGGTCCGTCCGGGACGGGAGCGCCGGTTTCTGTCGGTGGCGGGTTGCATGATGAGACGGTGACCGTTTCGGTGTTCGACCATTTCACACCGGTGACCAGGCGATGGTTCACCGGGGCCTTCGCGGCGCCCACGGCGGCGCAGGAGGGCGCCTGGCGGTCCATCGCCCGGGGCGACAACACCCTGGTGGTGGCCCCCACCGGCTCGGGCAAGACCCTCGCCGCGTTCCTGTGGTCCCTCGACCGCCTGGCCGCCGCCCGCATGGCCGAGGGCACGCAGCCGGCGGGCCCCGGGCCGAAGGCCGGGAAGAGCGCCAAGAAGGAAAAGGACGGCGCGGGGCCGCGGCGGTGCCGGGTGGTGTACGTGTCGCCGCTGAAGGCGCTGGCGGTCGACGTCGAGCGCAACCTCCGGGCGCCCCTGGCGGGGATCGGGCAGGTGGCACGGGCCATGGGGCTGCCCGTCCCGGACATCTCGGTGGCGATCCGCTCGGGTGACACCGCCGCCGAGGACCGCCGCCGGTTCGCCGCCCACCCGGCCGACATCCTGATCACGACCCCGGAGTCGCTGTACCTCCTGCTGACCAGCAAGGCGCGCGACGCCCTGCGCGAGGTCGAGACCGTCATCGTCGACGAGGTCCACGCGGTCGCGGGCACCAAGCGCGGCGCCCACCTGGCGCTGACCCTTGAACGGCTGGACGCGCTGCTCCCGCAGCCGGCCCAGCGCATCGGCCTGTCGGCCACGGTCCGCCCGGTGAGCGAGATCGCGGCGTTCCTCGGCGGCTCCCGCCCGACGACCGTGGTGCAGCCGCCGTCCGACAAGGTCATCGAGGTCCAGGTGATCGTCCCGGTCGAGGACATGACCGAGCTGGACTCCCCCCGGGCCCTCCCCGGCCCCCACTCCCCCGGCGGCACCGGCCCCGAGGCGGACGGCGACGCGGACCCGTGGGCGATGCAGGAACCGCCGCGCCGGTCGATCTGGCCGCACGTCGAGGAGCACCTCCTCGCCCTGATCGGCTCCCACCGCTCGACCATCGTCTTCGCCAACTCCCGCCGCCTGGCCGAGCGCCTGTGCTCCCGCCTCAACGAACTGGCCTACGAGCGGTCCGCCGAGGGCCACGCCACCGGCGAGGACGGTCCCGGGCCGGGCGCGCGGCAGGCCCCCGCGGAGATCATGGCGCAGGCGGGGGCGACCAAGGGGGTCGTGCCCGAGATCGTCCGGGCGCACCACGGCTCGGTGTCCAAGGAGCAGCGGGCGAAGATCGAAGAGGCGCTCAAGTCGGGACAACTGCCCGCCGTGGTGGCGACGTCCAGCCTCGAGCTCGGCATCGACATGGGCGCGGTCGACCTCGTGGCCTGTGTGGAGGCGCCGCCGAGCGTCGCCAGCGGGCTCCAGCGCATCGGCCGGGCGGGCCATCAGGTCGGCGCGGTCTCCAAGGGCGTGATCTTCCCCAAATACCGGGGCGACCTCATCCAGACCGCCGTCGTATCCGAGCGCATGAAGTCCGGGCAGATCGAGGAGACCCGCTACCCCCGCAACCCGCTCGACGTGCTGGCCCAGCAGATCGTGGCGATGTGCGCGCTGGACGAGTGGACAGTGGACGAGCTGGAGACCCTGATCCACCGCGCCGCGCCGTACGCCACCCTGCCGCGCAGCGCCCTGGAGGCCACGCTCGACATGCTGGCCGGGCGCTACCCCAGTGACGAGTTCGCCGAGCTGCGCCCCCGGGTGGTGTGGGACCGGGTGACCGGCCGGGTCACCGGCCGCCCCGGCGCCCAGCGGCTGGCGGTGACCAACGCGGGCACCATCCCCGACCGCGGCATGTTCGGCGTCTTCCTGGTGGGCGGCGACACCCGGCGCGGCGGTCGCCGTGTCGGCGAGCTCGACGAGGAGATGGTGTACGAGTCCCGGGTGGGCGACGTCTTCGTGCTCGGCGCCACCTCCTGGCGCATCGAGGACATCACCGCCGACCGGGTGCTGGTCTCCCCCGCCCCCGGCATCCCGGGCAAGCTGCCGTTCTGGCACGGCGACACCGCCGGCCGACCGGCGGAGCTCGGCCGGGCCCTCGGCGCCTTCCTGCGCGACATGTCCGGCGGGGACGCCGCCCGGCTCACCGAGGCCGGGCTGGACGAGTTCGCCGCCGCCAACCTTCTGGCGTACCTCGCCGAGCAGCGCGAGGCGACCGGGTACGTGCCCGACGACCGCACCGTGGTGGTCGAGCGGTTCCACGACGAGCTCGGCGACTGGCGGGTGGTGATCCACACGCCGTACGGCGCGCGGGTGCACGCGCCGTGGGCGCTGGCCGTCGGGCGGCGGCTGCGCGAGCGGTACGGCGTGGACGTGCAGGCCCTTCACTCCGACGACGGCATCGTGCTGCGCATCCCCGACACGCTGGAGGGCGCGCCCACCGACCTAGCGGTGTTCGACGCCGACGAGCTCGAGCAGATCATCACCGAGGAGCTCGGCGGGTCGGCGCTGTTCGCGTCGCGGTTCCGCGAGTGCGCGGGCCGGGCGCTGCTGCTGCCGCGGCGCAACCCGGGCAGGCGCTCCCCGCTGTGGCAGCAGCGGCAGCGCGCCGCCGACCTGATGAAGGTCGCGAGCAGGTTCGGCTCGTTCCCCATCGTGCTGGAGACGATGCGCGAGTGCCTGCAGGACGTGTTCGACGTGCCCGGCCTGGTGTCGCTGATGCGCGACATCGCCGCGCGCCGGGTCCGGGTGGTCGAGGTGGAGACCGGGCAGGCGTCGCCGTTCGCGGCGTCGCTGTTGTTCTCCTACATCGGTGCGTTCATGTACGAGGGGGACGCGCCGCTGGCGGAGCGGCGCGCGCAGGCGCTGGCGCTGGACACCCACCTGCTGGCCGAGCTGCTCGGCCAGGCCGACATGCGCGAGCTGCTGGACCCCGACGTGGTGGCCGACACCGAGCGCGAGCTGGCGCGCCTGACCCGGCCGCTGCGCGACGCCGAGGACCTCGCCGATCTCCTGCGCACGCACGGCCCGCTCCATGCGGAGGACGTCGCGGTGCGGGACGGCGCCCCCGGGTGGCTGTCCGACCTGGAGGCGGCGCGGCGGGCCATCCGGATCCGGATGGCCGGGGTGGAGCAGTGGGCGGCGGTCGAGGACGCCGCCCGGCTGCGGGACGCGCTCGGCGTCCCCCTGCCCATGGGGATCCCGCACGCCTTCCTCGAACCGGTCGCCGACCCGCTCGGCGACCTGCTGGCCCGGCACGCCCGTACCCGGGGGCCGTTCGCCGCCGCCACGGCCGCCGCCCGGTTCGGGCTGGGGGTCGCGGTGGTGACCGACGGGCTGCGGCGGCTGGCGTCCGCCGGGCGGGTGGTCTCCGGGGAGTTCCGGCCGGGCGGCCGGGGCGAGGAGTGGTGCGACGCCGGGGTGCTGCGGTCGCTGCGCCGCCGGTCCCTGGCGCGGCTGCGCAAGGAGGTCGAGCCGGTGCCGCCCGAGGCCCTCGGGGCGTTCGCGCCGGCCTGGCACGGCATCACCGGCGGGCGGTCCGCCCGGGGCATGGACGCGCTGGTGCACGCCATCGAGCAGTTGCAGGGCGCGGCGGTCCCGGCGTCCGCGCTGGAGACGCTGGTGCTGCCCGGCCGGGTGCCGGGGTACGAGCCCGCGCTGCTGGACGAGCTGACCGCCTCGGGGGAGGTCGTCTGGGCCGGTCAGGGGTCGCTGCCCGGCGGGGACGGCTGGGTGGCGCTGTACTTCGCCGACACCGCGCCGCTGCTGCTGCCCCCGGCCGCCGAGATCACCATGACGCCGCTGCACGAGGAGGTCCTGACGGCGCTCGGTGGCGGCGGCGCCCTGTTCTTCCGCGACCTGTCGGCGCGGACCGGTTCCCAGGACGACGGGGCGCTGGTCACCGCGCTGTGGGACCTGGTGTGGTCGGGCCGGGTGTCCGGGGACACCCTGGCTCCCCTGCGCTCGGTGCTCGGCTCCGGCCGTCCGGCGCACCGCCCCCCGTCGTCCCGCCGCCGCCGGGCCGTGCTGCCCACCCGCGCCGGCCCGCCCACCGTCAGCGGCCGCTGGTGGCTGCTGCCCGGCTCGTCCTCCGACGTCACCCAGCGCGCCCACGCGCAGGCCGAGGTCCTGCTGGAGCGGCACGGCGTGCTGACCAGGGGCGCCATGGGCGCCGAGCGTCTCGCCGGCGGCTTCGGCACCGTCTACCCGGTGCTGCGCGCCTTCGAGGAGTCCGGCCGCTGCCGCCGCGGCTACTTCGTGGAGGGCCTGGGCGGCGCCCAGTTCGCCCTGTCCGGCGCCGTCGACCGCATGCGCGCCATCGCCGCCACCCTGCCCTCCCCCGAAACCGGCGGCCTCCCGCAGGCTCCCAGTGCCGGCGGGCTTCCGTCCGGGCCAACGGCCGGTGGGCACCTGCCGTCCTTCGGGCCCGACGGACGTGCGGCCTCCTTCGAGGCGGGTGGACGTGCCTTCCCGACCGGAAGGGACACGGGCTCCTTCGGGGTCGCCTCCCGTCCCGACACCCCCGAACGCCGCGCGGTGGTCCTGGCCGCCGCCGATCCCGCCAACCCGTACGGCGCCGCGTTGCCGTGGCCCGCCCATCCCGGGGAGGTGACCCACAAGCCGGGCCGGAAAGCCGGCGCCCTGGTCATCCTCGTCGACGGCCGTCTGATCCTTTACGTCGAGCGCGGTGGCCGCACCCTTCTGTCCTTCGCCGACGACCACCGCCTTCAGCCCGCCGTGGACGCCCTGGCCCTGTCCGTCCGCGACGGAGCCCTCGGCAAACTGACCGTCGAGAAGGCCGACGGCGAATCGATCACCACGTCTCCCCTGGCCGCCGCACTGGAATCCGCAGGCTTCCACCCCACTCCCCGCGGCCTACGACTGCGCGCCTGAACGAAGAGAGTGCCGCTCCACCCACGCCACGGGCCAGTGGGTCCGAGTGCCTCCGCCCGCACCACGGGTCAGTGGGGTCTGGGTGCCTCCGGCCGCACCACGGGCCGCTGGCGTCTGGGTGCCTCCGGCCGCACCACGGGCCGCTGGCGTCTGGGTGCCTCCGCCCGCACCACGGGCCGCTGGCGTCTGGGTGCCTCCGCCCGCACCACGGGTCAGTGGGGTCTGGGTGCCTCCGGCCGCATCACGGGCCGGTGGCGTCTGGGTGCCTCCGGCCGCATCACGGGCCGGTGGCGTCTGGGTGCCTCCGGCCGCACCACGGGCCGGTGGGTCCGGGTGTCTTCGGTCGCGCCACGGGCGGGGGTGGGGGCCAGTGGGATCAGACGGTTTGGAATGGGAGCGGGCCGTAGATGGCGGTGGGGGTGTTGGTGGTCATGGCCCAGTAGCGGTCGCCGTGGGACCAGTGCCACCACTCGGTGGGGTAGTTGACCAGGCCGGCCGATTCGAGGGCGGCGGTGAGGATCTTGCGGTGTTCGCGGGCGGCGGGGGTGATGTTCGTGGCGGCGGTGTAGCAGGCGCCGTCGCTCTGTTCGGGGGTGGCGTTGACCTCGGTGCCCATGTCCAGCTCGGTGCCGTCATCGGTGGTGAGGGTGAGGTCCACGGCGGCGCCGGCGGTGTGGGGGGCCACTTCGATCGGGGAGACGTAGCGGCTGGCGGCGGTGTGGAGGTCCCCGGGCGACATGCCGGGGTGGAGGCGGCGGAGCTCGTCCTTGTACTCCTCGAAGTACTTCAGCTGGAGCTCCGGCGGGCGGTAGCCCTCGACGACGCGGAGGCGGTAGCCGTACGGAAGGGCGAGCTGTGCCTCACCGAGGCGGGCGAGCAGTCCCGCGCGCAGATGGGCGTAGGCACCTGGCGGGTCGGCGAGCCGCCCGTCCACCGCGAGGACGCCCCGCACGTCGGCCAGTGGCTCGCCGCATTCCTCGACGGGGATCGAGGTCACGCGCGGGTCAGAGATCAGCACGACATTCCGCATGACCGGCAATTCTGGCACAAGCCCTGGTAAAGACGTTGCCGGCCCGGCCATGTCAGGCGTCGACGGTGCTGGAGAAGACCTCTTCCCGGGCTTGGGCGAGGGCGGCGGTCAGGGCGCCGTGCAGGACGGGGTCGCCGGGTACTTCGGTGACCGTCACACGGGGGCGGCTGGGGCAGATGCGGGACACGGCCTCCTCGACCCGGGTGGCCAGGGCGGCGCCGCCCGCGCGGCCCACGTCGCCGCTGAGGACGACCAGACGGGGATCCAGGACGACGGTGACGGCGGCGACGCCGATGGCCAGTCTCAGGGCGAGGGCGTCGAGGAACGGGGCGCAATCGCCGGTGACGGCGATGTGGACGATCTCGGCGGCGGTGGGCGCGACCGGGACGCCGTGCTCGCGGGCCAGGTCGATCACCGCGGCCAGGCCCACCAGGCGCTGGAACGAACCGGACTGCGGCTCGGTGACGTCCACCGGGAGCGGCTCGCCGGGCACCGGGAGCCAGCCGATCTCCCCGGCGCCGCCGGTGAAGCCCCGGTGCAGGCGGGAGCCGAGCATCACGCCTAGGCCCTGCCCGACGCCGGCCCAGACCAGCACGAAGTCGTCCACCCCGCGTGCCGCGCCCGAGGAGTGCTCGGCCAGGGCGGCGAGGTTCACGTCGTTCTCGATCATGACGGACGAGCCCAGTGCCGCGCGCAGGTCGGCGAGCACACCGGCGTGCCAGGCGGGCAGGTCGAACGAGAAGCGCACGTCGCCGGTCCGGGGGTCCACCACGCCGCGCGTCCCGATGACCAGGGCGCGCAGCTTGGACATGCTGATCCCGGCCTCGTCGCACACCCGTCGCACCGCGGCGTGCACCGCCTTGACGGGGTCCACCGACCCGCCCACGTCCACGCGGCGCTCCGCGACGACCGCGCCGGTGATGTCGGCCACCCCGGCGGTGACGCTGCCGGGCAGCACCTCGAGACCGGCGACGTAGGCGCTGGACGGGACCACCGCGTACAGCGCGGCGTTGGGGCCGCGCCCGCCGGGCCGTTCGCCGGAGATGGCCACCAGCCCGCGTTCCTCCAGCCGGGCCAGCAGCTGGCCGGAGGTCACCTTGGAGAGCCCGGTGTGCTCGCCCAGCTCGGCCCGGGTGAGCGGCCCGATGGAGAGCAGCAGCTCCAGGGCCGCTCGGTCGTTCAGCCGGCGCAGCAGCCGGGGGGTTCCGGGATGTCCCTGGGGCATAGGACTGGCCCTCTCGTCACGATCCGCTAACGGGCGTTTTTTTTAAGAAAGTTTCTTGTTAGTTTAGCGGCAGTCGCCTCGCAGGCAAGGGATCAGGGCCTCGGGGTGCCGCAGCGCAGAGCGCGAGGATGGCGTTTCGCCTGGTCGCACCCAGTGCGCCCGGGTGAGCGCGAGCCCGACGCGAAGCCGGGAAGGGAGAACCCAGACGTGAAGATCGCGAAGATCACCGCCGTGGCGGCCACCACCGCCGCACTCGCCCTGGCCGTCGCCTCGTGCGGGAGCGGCGGTTCAGCGGAGCCGGCCCAGCCGACGGCCTCGGCCGCCGCCTCAGGGCCGAAGTTCGCAGGCCAGACCCTGACGGTCTGGCGACTAGGCGCACCGAACGACGTGCAGGACAAGTACATGCAGGACGTCAACGCCGCCTTCAAGCAGCAGACCGGCGCCGACGTCACCGTGCAGTGGATCCCCTGGCCGGACGCGCAGAAGAAGTGGACCGCCGCGCTGGCCGGCGGCGAGGGCCCCGACGTCACCGAGTTCGGCAACGACCAGGTCGCCGCCTGGGTGGCGCAGGACGCGCTCACCGACATCACCGACCTGGTCAAGTCCACCCCGGACTTCCAGCAGATCCCGCAGAACCTGTGGGGCTACGAGACGATCGACGGCAAGGTCTACGCCGCGCCGTGGGGCGGCGGCACCCGCGCCGTGCTGTACCGCAAGGACTGGTTCGACGACCTCGGCATCACGGCCCCCAAGACCTGGGACGAGCTGGTCGCCGCGGCCAAGAAGGTCGTCGCGGAGAAGGGCAAGGACGTCGACGGCTTCGCCTTCAACGGCGGCTCGGACGCCAACATGTCCCTCTCGCCGTTCGTCTGGTCGGCCGGCGGCGACTTCGCGGCCTTCGAGGGCGGCAAGTGGGTCGGCAAGCTGACCGAACCCGGCTTCAAGGAAGGCTTCCAGTTCTACACCGACCTGGTCGCCAAGGACGCCGTGTCCGGCAAGGGCCGCCTGTCGCAGAACTCGGTGGACATCAGCCAGCGCTTCGCCGCGGGCAAGGTCGGCATGTACGTGACCGGCGGCTGGGACATCGCCACCATCAAGGAGCAGAGCAAGGGCAAGGTCGGCGACGACCAGATGGCCTTCTTCTCCCTGCCCAGCAAGGACGGCAGCGGCCCGGCCCCGGCGTTCCAGGGCGGCAACGACATCGCCATCTGGAAGGACGCCAAGAACCCCGAGCTGGCCGCCGAGTACCTCAAGCTCGCCGCCGGCAAGGAGTACGGCACCCGGTACGCCAAGGAGGGCGGCCTGCTGCCGCTGTACCCGGACGCGCTCGCCGAGTTCGCCAGTGACCCGGTGCAGGCGCCGTTCGCCGAGACCTTCAAGGTCGCCAAGGGCTTCCCGGCCGACCCCAACTGGGCCGAGGCCAACGACACCAAGGCCGTGCTGCAGAACGCGGCCCGCGCCGTCATCGAGGGCAAGAAGGACGCCGACACCGCCCTCGCCGACGCCAACAAGGAACTCGAAGCCATCCTGAACCAGCAGTGACGATGGCTCAGACGTCCACGATCGCCCGGGGCGGGGACACTTCCCCCGCCCCGGCGCGGCACCGGTCCGGCCGGTCGCCGCGCCGGTCAGGCGTCCTGCCGCCCCGGGCGATCCCCTACGTGCTGCTGCTGCCTGGCCTGCTGGTCATCGCGGCGCTGCTGATCTACCCGCTGTACCAGATGGCCGACATGTCCTTCCACAAGGTGGGGCTGCGGCAGATCCGGCCCAACCCCCAGCCCGCCGATTTCGTGGGCGTGGACAACTACACGCAGCTCTTCGGCATGGACCTGTTCTGGACCTCGCTGCGCAACACGGTGGTGTTCGCGGCGGTCACGGTGGCGCTGACGCTGTTCACCGGAACCCTGGTCGGGCTGCTGCTCCACCGTCTCGGCAAGAAGATGTCGACCTTCCTCGTCATCGGCATCATGGCCGCCTGGGCGACCCCGCCGACCGCCTCGGCCATCATCTGGAAGTGGCTGTTCGACTCCGACGCGGGCGTGGTCAACTGGGCACTCAACCTGCTGCCGGACTGGTTGTCCTCCCTGCTGCTCGGCCGCGCCGACTGGTCGGGGCATCCCTGGCTGAACGACGCGTTCACCATCTACCTGGTGCTGGTCGTGGCGGTGGTCTGGGCGTCCTTCCCGTTCGTCGCGGTGTCGGTGCTGGCGGGCCTGAAGAGCATCCCGAGCGAGTTGTACGAGGCGGCCAGGGTCGACGGGTCGACGCCGCTCAAGACGTTCACGGGGATCACCTTCCCGCTGCTGAAGCCGGTGTTCTCCGTGCTGCTGGTGTTGTCCATCATCTGGGACTTCAAGGTGTTCACCCAGCTGTACGTGCTGGCGGGCGGCACCACCAACCGTGACGCCTTCAATCTTTCGCTGTGGGCGTACACCGAGGCGTTCAGCGCGCCGCCCAAGATGGGCATCGGCGCGGCCATCGCGGTGCTGCTCACCGCGATCATGCTCGTGATCACCGCCGTGTACGTCAGGCAGATCGTCAGGACGGAGGATGTGCGATGAATCCGCGGACGGCCAAGCGCCTGCGGGCGTTCGGGCTGAACGGCGTCGCGGTCGCGGTGTTCCTGATCGCGGTGTTCCCCGTGTACTGGATGGTCGCCACCGCGTTCAAGCCCAACGACGAGATCTTCACCACGCGGTTCATCCCGTTCCCGCTGTCGCCGACGTTCGACCACGTGGCCCGGGTGCTCACCCGGGGCGTCGCCGGGCACTCGATCTGGCAGTACCTGTTGAACAGCGCGATCGTGGCGGTCGGCACCGTGCTGGTCGGCTCGCTGTTCGCGCTGCTGGCGGCGACCGCGGTGGCGCGGTTCAGGTTCAGGTTCCGCACGTCGTTCCTGATCATGCTGATCATCGTGCAGATGGTGCCCGGCGAGGCGCTGCTCATCCCGCTGTTCCTGATGGTGCGGCGGCTCGGCCTGTACGACAACCTGATCGGCCTGATCGTGGTCAACGTGGGCTTCACCCTGCCGTTCGCGATCTGGATGTTGCGCACGTTCGTGGCGGCGGTGCCCAAGGAACTCGAGGAGGCGGCCGCGATCGACGGCGCCGGCAGGTTCGTCACCTTCTGGAGGGTAGTGTTTCCCCTGGTGGCGCCGGGTCTGGTCGCGACAAGCATCTTCTCGTTCATCACCGCGTGGAACGAACTGGTCTTCGCGCTGACCCTGATCAACGACCAGGGCAAGTACACGATGCCGGTGGCGCTGCAGTTCTTCACCAGCCAGAGGTCCACGGACTGGGGCGGCATCATGGCCGCCTCCACGCTCATGACCATCCCGGTCATCGCGTTCTTCCTGCTGGTGCAGCGGCGCATGGTGTCCGGCCTGGTCGCGGGTGCCGTGAAGGGCTGACGCCTTCCCGCTTCTCTTCTAGTCAAGGAGTCGAGTACAGCCATGTCTGAGTTCTCCGCAACGTCCGCCGGCGGGCCCGCCACGGACGGGGACGACCCGGGGCTGCGCCGTCTGGCCGCCGGCACGCTGCTCGCGGCCTTCCCCGGCACCACCGCGCCCGACTGGATCCTGCGCGACCTGGAGAACGGCCTCGGCGGGGTGACGCTCTTCGGCTTCAACGTCGCCTCGGCCGAGCAGCTCGCGGCGCTCACCGGGCGGCTGCGGTCGGCCGGCGACCCGGTGATCTCGCTGGACGAGGAGGGCGGGGACGTCACCCGGCTGGCGTACCACGTCGGCAGCCCCTACCCGGGGAACGCGGCGCTCGGCGCGGTGGACGACGTGGAGCTGACCCGGGGGGTGTACCGGTCGATCGGGAACGACCTGCTGCGCTGCGGGGTCAACCTGGACATGGCGCCGGACGCGGACGTCAACACCGCCGAGGACAACCCGGTGATCGGGACCCGGTCGTTCGGGGCCGATCCGTCGCTGGTGGCCCGGCACACCGTGGCCGCCGTGACGGGGCTGCAGGAGACCGGGGTGGCGGCGTGCGTCAAGCACTTCCCCGGGCACGGGGCCACGCGGCAGGACTCGCACCTGGAGATCCCTACCGTGGACGTGTCGCGGGAGGTGCTGTGGGAGCGGGAGCTGGTGCCGTTCCGCGCGGCCATCGAGGCGGGGACCCGGTCGATCATGACGGCGCACGTCCGGGTGCCGGTGCTGACCGGCACGGCGCCCGCCACGCTGTCGGCCGCCGCGCTGACCGAGCTCCTCAGGGGTGAGCTCGGGTACGACGGCGTGGTGGTGTCCGACGCGCTGGACATGCACGCGATCAGCCGGAGCGTGGGGCTGGGCGGCGGGGCCGTGCTGTCCTTGGCGGCCGGGTCCGACCTGCTGTGCCTCGGGCCGCTGCCGACGTTCGAGGAGATCCGCGAGATCGAGTCGGCGATCGTGGCGGCGGTGCGCGAGGGACGGCTGGCGGTGTCGCGCCTGGAGGAGGCGGCCGACCGGGTGGCGCGGCTGCGGACGTGGTTCGGCACCGCCCGTCGGGAGCCTCGTGACGGTGGGGTGATCGGCCTGACGGCCGCCCGCCGCGCCGTCCAGCTCTCCGGCACGGCTTCCCCGCTGGTCGACCCGTACGTGGTCGAGATCGACACTCCCCCGACCATGGCCGTCGGCGAGGTCCCCTGGGGCTTCGCCCCCTGGCTCCCTGAGGCCGAGATCACCCGTGTCAAGCCCGACGAGGCCGACCCCGCGCTGCTCCTGGCCCACGCCCGCGGCCGTTCCCTGGTCATCGTGGTCAAGGACGCCCACCGCCACCACGAGAGCCAGTCCGTGGTCTCCACCCTCCTGTCCGCCCGCCCCGACGCCATCGTGGTGGAGATGGGCCTCCCCATCTGGCGCCCCTCGGCCGCTACCTACATCGCCACCTACGGCGCCGCCCGCGCCAACGCCCAGGCCGCCGCCGAACTCCTCACCGCCTGAACGAACCCGGCCGGCCGCCATACGGCGGCGCCGACTTCGCCGACCCACGACCCGCCGTCCCCGGCGCCGATAAGGCCCCACGCAGCGAGGGCCGTGAGCCCCGCGCCCGCGCCACGGGCGCGGGCAGGGGGGTGGGGTGGTGTGTGGCGATCAGGGGCGGGGGCCGCTGTCAGCGGAGGGTGCAGAGTTGGAGGGGGGAGTCGGGGGTGGTGCAGGGGCGGAAGCCGGATTCGGTCAGGTGGGAGCGGGATTGGGGGTGGTGGAGGGTGAAGTTCAGGAAGGTGGCGGTCAGGGTGCCGGGGGTGGGGTCGGATTTGGTGTACAGGTATTCGACGGTCCAGAAGGGGTAGCCGGAGTCGACGGCGGTGGAGGTGTCGAAGGCCCGGCCGTCCAGGGTCAGGGCGGTCACCTGGTTGGCTCGGCGGGCCTCGATCAGAGATTGGGCGTCGGAGTAGCCGATGGCGCCGGGGACTTCGGTGATCTTGCGGACTATCTCGGAGTTCTGGTCGCGTTGGCAGCGGATGACGGGGGCGTCGGGGGCGCGGTCCTTTTCCAGGCACAGGTCGGAGGAGAGGGGGCCCTCGGGGGTGCCCAGGACCTGTTGCTCGAAGAGCTTGCGGGTGCCTGAGTCCTCGCCGCGGCCGACGATCCGGATGGGGAGGGATCGGGCGGAGGCGCCGGGGACCTGGTTCCAGTCGGTCCAGGTGCCGTCGTAGATCTTGCGGAGGTCGGCCACGCTCAAGGTGGTCAGGCCCACGCCGCTGTTCACCACCACGTAGAAGACCACGATCGCGATCTTCTGGTGGTAGAGGCGGTCGTGGAACTGGCTGGTGCCGTCCGAGAAGGCGATCAACTCCTCGCCGGGCGTGGACTCCACGACCCCGCGCACCCCGTCGAGCGACCCGTTGGCCTCCACGGTGATCCGGGCGCCGTCCCCGCACGCCTTGACGTACTCGTCGCGGATCGCCTCGACCGCCGGCAGGAACACCGTCGACCCCTCGATCCGCAGGGTCCCGGCGGCGCAGGCCACCGAGCCGTCCGGCGGGTCGGAGACCAGGCTGAGCAGCAGCACGACGGTGAGCAGGCCGGCCAGCGCGCCGCTGACCCGTGGCAGCGTGATCCGGCGCCGCAGCCTCTCGTCCTTGATGAGCCCGGTGTCCCGCAGCTTCCCGGCATGCTCGACGACCTTGGTGACGTCGTCCCCGGAGGAGCCGTTCCCGGCCTCGCGCAGCACCACGACCAGCTTGGCCTTCTGACCGGGCCGCAGCGTGAGCCCGTCGATGCGCACCCCGTGCCAGTGCGGCTCGGCGACCTCCTGCCCGCTCGGTGCGCCGAGCCAGCGGGTCATCCGCTCCGACAGCCGCTGCCGCACCGTCAGCAGGTTGTCGCGCGGCGGCGGGTTCTCCTCGGTGGAGAAGAACCGCAGGCTTTCCCGCAGCCGGGCCCGCAGCTCGGGGGTGCTCGCGTCCGACACCCGGGCGTTCCACACCACGCGCCCGCCGAAGGTGAACGACAGCGGCCGGTCGAAGTCCTCGGGCCCGATGTCGTAGCTGCCGCTGTTGCGGATCCGGATGACGACCATGCTCATCCGGTCGAGCAGCCGCATCACCTGGCGCAGCTGCGGCGGCCCGGACCGGGCGGGCTCGGCGCCGTCGTGCAGCGTCTCGGGACCGAGGCCGATCTTCGAGTTGTACAGCACGCGGAACCCGAGGCGCTTGCGCCGTACGAGCAGCCGGTCGAAGTACGGGGTGGCGATCAGCAGGGCGATCGAGAACAGCACCGGGCCGGCGCCACCGAGGAAGTTCACCAGCCTCGCCAGCCACTCCAGTACGGCCACCGATGCCACCCCCTCGCGACTGTTTCGATTCTCACGGCCGCGCGGCGACCGGCCGCGGCGAGGGCGATCAGTTCATTGGGAATTCAACCCGTGGACACCATTCGTCCGGAATGTAGGTCCGAAATGTCATCGAAGGGGAAGCGGTCAGGACGCGAAGATCTCCTCGCGCGCCTGGTCCAGCGCGGCCAGCACGGCCCCGCGCAACACCGGACGCCCCCGCACCCGGCTCACCACGACCTCGGGCCGGATCGGGCAGATGCGGGCGACCGCCTCCTCGACCCTGCCGGTCAGCTCGTCCCCGCCGGCCCGGCCCACCTCGCCGTTCAGCACGACCAGGGTGGGGTCCAGCACCACGCACACCGACGCGACGCCGAGCGCGAGGCGGTGCGCCAGCTCGTCCAGGAACGCCGCCCCCGACGGCCCGCTCTTCACCGCGGCCCGCACGGCGTCGGCGGCCGAGCCGCCCGCGAAGCCGTACGGCTCGGCGAACTCGGCCACCGCCTCGGCGCTGATCAGCGACTGAAGGCCCCCGGCCAGCGACGGCAGGCGCCCCGGCACGGCACGCACGTCCCCGGCGGTCGGCACGCCGGGCACCGGGAGGTACCCGATCTCCCCCGCGCTGCCGGACCGCCCGCGGTGCAGCCGCCCGCCGAGCACGACGGCGAGGCCGACGCCCCGCTCGACCCACAGCAGCACGAAGTCGTCCACGCCCTTGGCCGCGCCCTCGGAACGCTCCGCGATGGCGGCGAGGTTCACGTCGTTCTCGATGGTCACCGGCCGCCGCAGGTCGCGGGCGAGCGCCTCGTGGCTGCCCTCGTGCCACCCCGGCAGGTCGAAGGAGAACCGCACGTCCCCGGTGCGCGGGTCGACCACGCCGGGCGTGCCGATCACGATGCCCTTGAGCCGGGACAGGCCGACCTTGGCCGAGCGGCAGGCCTTGACGACCGCGTTGTGCACCATCGCGACAGGGTCGTCGTGCCCGTCGGGCGAGACGGTCACCTCGGCCACGACCTCGCCGTTGATGTCGGCGATGGCGGTGGTGACCGACTCGGGGCCGACGTCCAGCCCCGCGACGTAGGCGGAGGAGGGGATGACGCCGTACAGGGCGGCGTTCGGCCCGCGGTTGCCCGCCTGCTCGCCGACCACCTCGACCAGGCCGCGCTCCTCCAGCCGGGACAGCGTCTGGGACGCGGTGACCTTGGACAGGCCGGTCAGATCCCCGATCTGACCACGGGTCAGCGGACCCGAGGAGAGCAGCAGCTCCAGCGCGGCCCGGTCGTTGATCTCCCGCAGCAACCTGGGCACGCCAGGACGTCGCTCCATCGCATGCCTTCTTGTCGTCGATCCCCCGTTCACCGGCGAGCGGCGCACACCGCTCATCGGTAAACCTTCCTGGGAGTTTAGCGGCATCACCTGCGGCGTCGGCGCTCTTGCCTTCTCCCCCAGCAGACCCGAGGATCACTCATGTCCCCGCCTGAGGAGTGGTCATGGGTGAGCCCGACACCGCAGCTCTGGAACGAGCCCGAGGTATCCGTCTTCCAGTGGATCTGCCCGGTTTGATCACCCCGCGACGGGCGGCGGTGCTCACCATCGCGCTCGGCGTGGTGCTGTTCACCGATGTGCTCGGCGTCTTCCTGCCGTCGCTGATCACGCTCTTCGGCCAGGCCGGCGCCACTCCCCCCGAGCAGATGGGGCTGTTCGCGGCCGTCTGGTTCGTACTGCCGTTCGCCGCGATCCCGGCGGCCCGCCTGCTCGGCCCCCGCGCGGTGCTGCTGGGCGGGGCGGCCCTGCTGGCCGCCGGCCGCCTGGTGCTCCAGGCGCAGGGGGGCGGCGACGCTCAGCTGTACCCCGCGAGCGTGGGGGTCACCGCGGCCCTGGTCTTCCTGTACGGCTGCGCGCGGACGGTCTCGCGCCGCGCCGTGCCGAGCGGGCTCGCGGGGGGCCTTGCCGCGTCCGCGGTGATCCATCTGGCGCTGGACCAGATGGACCTGACCTGGCGGGACGGCCCGCTGCCCTGGGTCGTCGCCGCCCTCGCGGTCGCCGCCCTCCTGTGGTGCGCGTGGCGCGTCCCGGCCACCGGGGACCTCGCCCCCGCCGGGGTGTGGGGGATCTTCGGCCCGGTCCTGGCCCTGCACGGGATGCTGCTCGCCACGCTGGGCCTGGCGGACCGCCCGGGGGCGGCGCAGGCGGGCCCGTGGCAGGTGGCGGCGGTGGCTGCCGCGCTGGTCGCGGCGCAGTTCCTGCTGGCGTCCTGCGCGGCCCGGCCACCCCGCCCGGCCTGGGCCATGGCCGTCCTGCTGCCGGTGGCCTGCGGGGCGCTGCTGCCGCTCGCGTCCCCGCTGATCGCTCTGCTCGCCGCGCCCGCGCTCGGGACCTGCGTCGGGACGGCCGGGCTGCCCCGGCCCGGGGACCGGAGCCGGGGCGGGGTCGCGCTGCTCGGCGGGATGCTGGTGTTCCTGGTGGCGGTCTTCCTCTACTACGCGGCCTACGACGTGAGCCTCGGTTTCCCCAACGCGGTGGTGCCCGCCGTACTCGGCGCGCTGGTGGGCCTCGTGGCGTTGCGCGCGTCCAGGCGGGGCTCCCCCGGCACCGCCGTACGGCCCCGGCCGTACCGCCTCGCCGCCGCCGGGGTCGCGGTGGCTGTGGCGGTGGCCGCGCTCACCTGGCGGCCGCTGCCCTCCGTACGGCCGGTGGCCGGGCCGGAGTTCACGCTGATCGCCTACAACATCCGGATGGGGTTCGGGCTCTCCGGAACCCTGGACCTGGACCGGATCGCCGCCTGGGCGCGAGCCGAGCGGCCGGACGTGGTGCTGATGTCCGAGGTGGACCGGGGGTGGCTGCTCAACGGCGGCCACGACGACCTGGCCAGGATCGCCAAGGGACTCGGCATGAGGTACCACTTCGCCCCCGCCGCCGACGGCCTGTGGGGCGACGCGCTGCTCACCAACCTGCCGGTGCGGCAGATCACCTCCCACCCCCTCGGCCGGTACGACTACCCGACCGGCGCGCAGGCCCAGGCGGCCGTCGTCGAGGTCGGCGGCCGGGAGGTCGGCATCGTCAACACCCACCTGCAGGCCACGGCCGGTCAGGCCCCCGAGGTCGCCGCCATCGCGCGGGACCTGGCCGGGGGCGCCACCACCGCGACGGCGGGCACGGGCTCCGGCGGCACGGGCGGGGCGGTGACGCGGCCGGTGCTGCTGGCCGGGGATCTCAACGTCACCAAGGACGATCCGGAGATGCGGGTCCTTGCGGCCGCCGGGCTCACCGACCCCCTGATCGCGCTCGGCGATCCGCCGACATCCCCCGCCGACGCCCCGGTCAAGCGCATCGACCACGTGCTGCTCGGCGCGGGTCTTTCCGCCGTTTCCGCCCGGGTTTCACGGGTGCCGTACTCCGACCATCTGCCGGTCGTGGTGCGGCTGCGGCTGAGCGACCTGCCACAGGCGGGATAATCAGCTACATGCGACTTTCCGCCCGCGTCGACTACGCGCTGCGCGCCGCCGCCGAACTGGCCGCCGCCGGCAGCGGTCCCACCACGGTGGGCGAGCTCGCCAAGGAGCAGGAACTCCCCCCGAAGTACCTGGAGAACATCCTTCTCCAGATGCGGCGGGCGGGCCTGGTCCGCGGCCAGCGCGGCCCCGAGGGCGGCTACGTCCTGGCCAGGCCCGCGGCTCAGATCACTTTGGCCGACGTCATCCGCGCCGTGGACGGGCCGCTGGCCAACGTCCGCGGCGAGCGTCCCGAGCACGTCGGCTACCGGGGCGCCGCCCGCTCCCTGCAGGAGGTATGGATCGCGCTGCGCGCCAGCGAGCGCATGATCCTGGAAGAGGTCACCCTGGAGCAGATCGCCACGGGCAAGCTGCCGGCCCGGGTGATGGAGCTCGCGGCCGATCCCGCCGCCTGGGACTGACCCGCGATGCCGGAGGGCGACGCCGTCCACCGGACCGCGGCCAGGCTGCGCGCCGCCCTGGACGGACGGGTGCTGGCCCGCAGCGACTTCCGGGTGCCCCGATACGCCACGGCCGACCTGTCGGGACGCGCGGTGCTGACCACCGAGGCACGCGGCAAGCACCTGCTCACGAGGGTGGAAGGCGGCCTGACCGTGCACACCCACCTGCGCATGGACGGCAGCTGGCGGGTACAGGCGGCGGGCACCCCGGTGCGCCGGGGCGACGCCGTGCGGCTGATCCTGGTGAACGACCTGCGGCAGGCGGTCGGCGTCAAGCTCGGCATGGTGGACCTGGTGCCCACCGGCCAGGAGGACCGCCTGGTGGGCCACCTCGGGCCCGACCTGCTGGACCCGGCGTGGGACGCGGAGCACGCGGCACGGGCCGCGGCCAACATCGCGCGCCACCCCGGGACGACGATCGGCGAGGCGCTGCTGGACCAGCGCAACGTGGCGGGCATCGGCACCATCTGGCGGGCCGAGACCCTGTTCCTGGCTGGCGTGTCCCCGCACCGCCCCGCCGGAGAGGTCGCCGACCTTGCGAAGATGATGGACCTGGCCCACCGCCTGCTCGACGCCGCCAAGGACCAGCCCGGCGGCCCGGTCACGACGGGCGACCCGCGCCCGGGACGCCGGCTGTGGGCGTACGCCCGCGGCGGCCGCCCGTGCCTGCGCTGCGGCGGCCGCATGATCGCCGGAGAACTCGGTGATCGCTCATACGAACGGCCGATCTTCTACTGCCCCACGTGCCAGACCTGAGCGTGCCCGAAGGGGACGCGCGCCTGAACGGGATGTATGCAGTACAGCATGCCGGACCGGCTGGGGGTCAGGTGCCGCGTACCGGATCTGGGCGGCTTTGTGGGGTTCCCGCCGGGACCGGGCGGGTTCGGGTGATGTCCCGTGGCCCGCGGTTAAGAGGAATCCGGGTGACCTGTGCGGGACATGGCTTATAGAGGGCGTGGCGGCCGGTGGCCGTCGCGGACGGCGAGGGTCCGGCGCGCCTGGGACCGGTTGGGCCGGCGCTGCCTAGGCGGCGACCATGTCCTTGACCTCGGGGAAACCATCGAACTCTGGACCCGAGATCGTGCTGGGCACGGTCTCGGACATGGGCAGACGCTCGTGCTCGGGAGCATCCGCCAGCACGGGTGCGTGCTGGAGCTCGGCCAGCGCGAACTGGTCCGAGACCTCGCGGAGCACCTGAGACAGCGGCACACCTAGAGCGCCGCAGATCGACGCCAGCAGCTCCGAGGAGGCTTCCTTCTGGCCACGCTCCACCTCGGACAAATAGCCAAGGGAGACACGTGCCACGGTGGAGACCTCTCGCAGGGTGCGTGCCTGCCGCACCCTCAGCCGCCGCAGGACGTCACCGAGCAGCTGACGCAGCAGGACCATCTGTCGCTCCCTCCCGGGCGCAGGCGTTTTCACGACGCTCCGCGCGGTCGGTTCGTATCGCCCATTCTTCGACTGCCCTTCGTGCATGCTCCTCGCCGTCATCCTGGGTTCGCTCGGCCCCGTCGCCGGGCGTACACCGGACCTGCTCCTCACCGATGGGTCACGAACCTCGCTCACAGCTCCACCGTACCTTCAACGGCCAGCAGGGCGGCAGACCGTGCTGAGCATGTTCGCTGGTGACGTAACGCGGTAATCATCCGGTATGTTCCCCCACGGTGGTATCCAGCACACCTCTCAGAAGATCCAAACTCTCTCTGACGGTGTTTTCGCGGATCTGTTCCCGGGAACCGGCCAGCGACACATCACGGTGCCATAAGCCCGACTCCGGGCCGCTCAGCGCGATATGCACGGTGCCGACGGGTTTCCCATCCTGCTCGTCCGGCCCGGCCACGCCGGTCACCGCGAGCCCGTACGTGGCGCCGGTGACCGCGCGGACGCCGCGCGCCATGGCCGCCGCCACCTCGGGGTGCACGGCACCCTCCCGGTCGAGTAGATCTTCGGGCACGCCCAGCAACGCGGCCTTCAGATCCGTGGCGTAGGCGATAACCCCGCCCCGGAACGCCGCCGACGCCCCCACCGCCGTGGTCAGCGTGGCGCCGAGCAGCCCGCCCGTCAGGGACTCCGCGACCGCCACGGTGGCCCCGCGGCGCACCAGGGCGGCCAGCACACCGGCCGCCGCGGCGGTGCTCATCCGCCGCGTGCCTTCCGCGCGACGCCGCGTAGCCGCACCGCCCGGGTGACGTAGTCGGCGCCCGTGGCCACGGTCACGACCAACGCGGCGCCCATCGCGACCCACCGGATCGGATCGGGCACGCCGGGAAGGATGTACAGCGCGATGGCGAGGATCTGCAGGACAGTCTTGATCTTGCCGCCGTAGCTCGCCGGAATGACGCCGTGCCGGATCACCGCGATGCGCAGCACCGTGACGCCGACCTCCCGGCCGAGGATCACGATGGTGACCCACCATGGCAGCTCGCCCAGGAGGGACAGCGTGACCAGGGCCGCGCCGATCAGCGCCTTGTCCGCGATCGGGTCGGCGATCTTGCCGAAGTCGGTCACCAGGCCGTACCGCCGGGCGAGCCACCCGTCGAGCTGGTCGGTGAGCGAGGCGAGCAGGAAGATCACCAGCGAGGCGTACCGCCACGCCTGGCCGTCCAGGAACATGCCGGCGACGAACACCGGGACCACCAGCAGCCGGAGCACGGTGAGGACGTTGGCGACGTTCCACGGGCTGACGCTGCGGGCCGCGGCCGGCGTGACGCGCTCGACGCCGGCCTCTGAGGGGTTCGTCATGGGCCGGCCTTGATGCGGGCGATGAGGTCGACGCCCTCGGCGTCGACGACCATGGCGCGCACGATCTGGCCGGGCACCAGCCCGATGCCCTGGACGGTCACCGAGCCGTCCACCTCGGGCCCCTGGTGGGCCGCACGGCCCTCGTAGCCGCCGTCGCCGAGGTCCTCCTCCACCAGCACCTCGATCTCGGTGCCTATGCGCTCCTCGGCGCGCTGAGCGGTGAGCTCCTCGGCGAGCTCGCTGAGCGCCGCCACCCGCTCGCCGATCACGTCCTGGTCGAGCTTGCCGCCGAGGCCGGCGGCCTCGGTGCCCTCTTCGTCGCTGTACCCGAACACGCCGATCACGTCCAGGCGCGCCTGGTCGAGGAAGCCCACCAGCTCGGCGAACTCGGCCTCGGTCTCGCCGGGGAACCCCGCGATGAAGTTGGACCGCACGCCCGCCTCTGGCGCCAGGGCCCGGACGCTCTCCAGGAGGTCCAGGAACCGGGCGGGGTCCCCGAAGCGGCGCATGCGGCGCAGCACCGGGCCGCTGGCGTGCTGGAACGACAGGTCGAAGTACGGCGCGACGCCCTCGGTGCCGGCGATGACCTCGAGCAGGCCGGGCCGCAGCTCGGCGGGCTGGAGGTAGCTGACCCGGACGCGCTCGACGCCGTCCACGGCGGCCAGCGCGGGCAGCAGCTTCTCCAGCGCGCGAAGGTCGCCGAGGTCCTTGCCGTAGGAGGTGGAGTTCTCGCTGACGAGGACGAGCTCCTTGACGCCCCGGGCGGCCAGCCACTCGGCCTCGGCCAGCAGTTCCTCGGGGAGCCGGGAGACGTACGCGCCGCGGAACGCCGGGATGGCGCAGAAGCTGCACCGCCGGTCGCACCCGGAGGCGAGCTTCAGCGACGCCACCGGGCCGCCGGAGAGCCGCTTGCGCAGCGTCCGGGGGCCGCTGGCGGGCGCGAGGCCCGCGGGCAGCTCCCCGTGCCCGGGGACGTGCGCGGCGCGCTGGGTGCGGGCCACGGGCGTGATGGGCAGCAGCGTGCGCCGGTCCCGCGGGGTGTGCGGCGTCAGCGACCGACCGGCGACGACGTCGTCCAGCCGGCCGCCGATGTCGGTGTAGTCGTCGAACGAGATGACCGCGGCCGCCTCGGGCAGCGCGTCGGCCAGCTCCTTGCCGTAGCGCTCGGCCATGCAGCCGGCGGCGACGACCTTGGCGCCGGAGTCGGCCGCGGCGAGCAGCGTGTCGATGGAGTCCTTCTTCGCCGAGTCGATGAAGCCGCAGGTGTTGACGACGACGACATCGGGGTGGTCGTCGTCGAGCCGCCACCCGGCGGCCTCCAGGCGCGCGGCCAACTCCTCGGAGTCGACCTCGTTGCGCGCGCAGCCCAGTGTGATCAGCGATGCGGTTCGGCGGGAAGACATGATGGCTCTACGGTATCGGCAGTCAGCCCCCGCACGGCGCACTCCCCCCGTTCTCGCGCCGGTATCCCTGACCGCCACCGATGCCCATCCGGCATGACTCGCCCCCGCCGTCACCCTGGGTCACCGCGAGCGCGGCGGCTCCGGGCCGAACGACCGGGTGACCAGCTCGCCTGACTTGCCCGGCACGCCGAGACGCTTGCCGTTGACCTTCAGGTCGACCCCGCCGGCGTTACCGATGGTGATCTGCATGCGTTTGCGGGTCTTCCAGGTGGAGGTGACGCCGGCGGGCAGGGTGCCGCGGAACATCTGTTTGCCCTTGCTGTCGCTGATCTCCAGCCACGAGGGCTTGGTGGCCTTCACCTGGAGCGTCACCATGTCGCTCACCGGCTTGGCGGCGGCCTTGGACGCGGCGGGCGGCCGGGCGGAGGCGGTGGCCTTGGGGGTGGCGGCGGGCTTGACGCCGTCCACGGTGGCGACCGGGGTGCCGGATCCGCTCATGACGCGGGTCACGCCGAACACCGCGACGATGGCGAGGGCGATGGCCATCGCGGTCGACCAGTTCGGGCTGCGGCGCTCGCGGAGCTTGATGCGGGTCTCGGCCTGGAAGACGGCGGCGGCCCGCACCGGGCGTGGCGCGCCGCCGTGCTCCTCGTCGAACTGGTGGACGATCGCGTCGGGGTCGAGCCCGAGCGTCCTCGCGATGTTGCGGACGTGCCCCCGGGAGTAGAAGTCGCCGCCGCACATCGAGAAGTCGTCCCGCTCGATGGCGTAGATCACCGTCTCCCTGATCCGCGTACGACCGGCCAGCTGCGCGACCGTCATGCCCGCCGCGTTGCGCGCAGCGGCCAGCGTCACCCCGATGCTCATGCGTCCCCCTCGCCGGGCGCCCGCGTTTCCCGCCCATATTCCGACGATGCGTAGTCATTCATATTCAACCAGTTATCGCGCGGGGGGAGTGCGGAGGGGTCACCCTCCCCGCAAGTCGGTGAGCAGGCCGGGTAGTTCGTCCGGTTTGACCATCACTTCGCGGGCCTTGGAGCCTTCGCTCGGCCCCACCACGTTCCTGCTCTCCAGAAGGTCCATCAGGCGGCCTGCCTTGGCGAACCCGACGCGCAGCTTGCGCTGGAGCATGGAGGTGGACCCGAACTGCGTGGTGACGATCAGCTCGGCCGCCTGCATCAGCAGGTCGAGGTCGTCGCCGATCTCCTCGTCGATCTCCTTCTTGGCGGTCGCCACGGCGGCCACGTCGTCGCGGTACTCGGCCTGCATCTGCGTC
>NZ_JBHSRF010000045.1:0-68277 GCF_042658925.1 Sphaerisporangium aureirubrum | reverse complement strand
CTCGCGGGCCAGGGCCGCGAGGATGGGCTCTTTGTCTTGGTAGGGGTAGTTGGGTGTGGTGCTCGTGGGGGTGGGGTCGGGGGGGTCGCCGCGTCGGTGCGCGGGCTCGGCCTCTGGGTCGCCTGGGGCGCCGAAGCCCATGTGGTGGTCCGGGTGGGAGGGGACGGGGTGGCTGCCGCGGCGGCCGTCGGTCAGGTGGTGGACGTATCGGGTCAGCAGGGTTCCGGCGTTGAGGCCGGACAGTTCCGCGGGGGCGGTCGTGGCGGCCAGGGTGGTGATCAAGGGAAGCAGGCCTGGGGATCCGATGGCCCGGGACGGCCACCGGGGTGCCGAGTCGTCGTCCAGTCCTTCGGGGTCGCGGAGCAGCCGGGCCACCAGCGCCTCGGTGCGGGCGGTGTGCGCCTCCACGCCGTTCGCCAGGAGAGCGGCGTCCACGTACCGGCGGATCAGCGCCGGGTCCGGCGGGGCGACCACCCGCGGGTGGAACGGCGCGGCGTCCAGGCCGTACAGGTCCGCGGCTCGCGGCGCCGTCCGCCGCCACCCGACGACCACCGACCCGCGCGGCGCCCCGAGCGCGAGCCGCCGCAGCCACTCCGCGACCCGCGCCCGCCGCTCACCGTCCACGCGGTCGAGGCCGTCGGCCACCACGCACACCGCCCCGAGCGTCAGCAACGCCGGAATGCGATCACGCCAGCCCGGGGGCAGCCCCGCCGCCGTCCACGCCTGCGCCAGGACGTCGAGCCCCGCCGCCGTCCACGCCTGTGCCAGGACGTCGGGCCCCGCCGCCGTCCACGCTTCCGCCAGGACGTCGAGCCCGGTCGTCGAGGATCCCTGACCCGAGGACCCGGAGGCGGGTGCGACGGCCGAGGCGAGCGCCCGGACGTCGACAGGGATGGGGAACCGGGGGGTGGGGGGCAGGGCGCCGTTGGGGAGCGCGGTGGCCTGACGGGTCGTCCGGCCGGACCGGGAGGCGGTCGTGTGGGCCGGGCCGGGGTGGGGAGTCCCGGCGGGCGGGGTGACTGGGTGAGGGAGGGGCGACCCGCCGGGGTGATGGGTGGAGGTGCCGGAGGTTTGACGGGTGGAGGTGCCGGAGGTTTGCGGGGTGGCGGGGGTTTGGGGGGTGGTGGTGAGGAGGCGGGTGATGTGTTCCTCGATGATCGTGGTTTTGCCGCTGAGGGCCCCGCCGAGCAGGGTGACGTGAGGGGCTGTGGCGAGGAGTTCCAGGGCGTCGTGGCCGGGGGGCTCGTCGTCGGGGGCGAAGGCCGTCAGTGGGAAGTACTTCTGGCGGCGGGACGGCGGGCGGGGCGGGGAGGCGGTGAACGCGGCCTGGACGATGCGGTCGGACAGGCCGCGCAGGGGCTTCTCCAGCCGCGGGTCGTGCACGCCCCGGGCGTCGAGCTCGTCCACCAGGGCGGCGGCGGTGGCCGCCGTGGCGGGGAGGTGGGGGGCGAGCTTGGGGATCAGAGCCGCGGCGACGGCGTGCAGCACCCGCCGCGGCCACCGCCGGAACGGGCCGGTGCCCTGCCACACCTCGGTCGCGGCCCCGGCCGCCGCCACCGTCACGCGGATCTTCGCGGGGGTCTGCTCGTCGTCCGGCCACTTGAGCATGCGGGCGGCCGAGATCGTCAGATGGGCCAGGTAGTCACGCCACCACGGCGGCCCGGCGCCGGCGGGATAGGCGCGCCGCGCCTGGGCGCGCACCGCCCACAGCATGCGGAACGGCGCCACCAGGCCGGGCGCGACCGAGGGCAGGACGTTCAGGAACGCCGCCTCCACCGAGCCGTACCGCCGCTCCGGCCCGTTCCCCGCGACGAGGTCCAGCGCGACGCTCGCCAGCCCGAGCAGCCGGTGGAGCAGCAGCGTCTCACCGAACCCGAGCCGCGCGGCGAGCACGTCGCGCAGCAGGCCCAGCTCCAGCCAGCCGAGGTCGGCCGACAGGGGCTGATCCTTACGGGTCTTGGGGAAGTCGATCAGGAAGGGCCGCCCGCCCGACAGCATCACGTTGCGCGGGTTGAGGTCGCCGTGCACCAGCGACACCGGGCGCCGCTCCTCCTCGGCGGTGAGCATGTCCCACAACCGGGCGAACGGCACCAGGGTCCGCTCGGCACCACAGACGACATCGAGCCCTTCCCTCTGCAGATCCGGGCACATCCGGGCGATCCTCGCCCACCGGGAGGCGGTGTAGTGGCCGGTGACCCGGCCGTGCACGTCGACCGTCCTGTCCAGGTCCCGCAGGTCCAGCCCCGGCGCGACGATCTCGACGGTCATCCCGGGCAGGCGGGCCGTGGCACCCCCGGCGTGCCCGGTCACCGGGACCGGCCCGAGCCGGACCTCGGCGGGCGGCCCGCCGTCCGGGGCGGGTTCGAGGCACGCGGCCAGCAGCGCGGACGGGCCGGCCAGCAGGTCGTCCAGCTCGCGGGTGGACGGTTCCCCCGCGACGAGCCTTCCCTCCGCGTCGAACCGGCCGGCCTCCAGCGTCAGGTACGGCCCCAGGGTGGGCGCGAGGTCGCGCAGCGAGCCCCGGCCCGGCTGCCCGGCGGCGCCGTTGTACAGCACCTGGCGCGACTTGGTGCCTAACTCGGTGACGGCGGCGAGGAACCGGTGCAGGTCGGCTCCGCCGTGGCAGGCGCGTCCCGCCAGGTCCTCCAGGGTCTCCAGGGTCGCGCCCGGCGTGGCGGAGAAATCGCCCACATGGCCGTAGACGACGGCTTCGCGCCGCCGCCCCACCGGGCTCTGCGCGCCGCGCGCCACCGGGGTGGCCAGCTCGATCGGCGCGCACAGCACGTTGCGGCGCTCGGCGAAGTGGTCCTGGTAGGCGCGCCACTCCTCGGCCATCTCCTCAGCCGGCCCCAGCTTGACCACGTACCGCCACGGCGACCTCCCCCAGAACGCCGTGATCTCGAAGACCTCCGCGCCGTGCCGCCCGCCCGCGAGGCTCCGCCCGGCCTCCACCCGGTCGGGCGGGGTGGCCCACTGCCCCCTGCCCGGCCCGGACGCGGACACGAGCCGCTCCAGCGCGTCATAGGCGTCATGCGGGGCGCCGTCCCCCATGCTGATCCGCGTCTCGGGCACGCCTCTCCCGGTTCCGGGTGCGGACCGGCCGCAGGCGCGCCCCAGACGTCGCTCCGGGACCCGTTCCGGCCGGCGTTCGGTGGCCTAAAGTCAGTATGCACGCACGCGCAGCCCCCTGGAGGAGTCCCCGAAATGCCACCCGGACCGCCCCCGCACCCGCACACCGCGAACAGCGGGAAGGTGAGATGACGCCGTCCTCGTGGAGAGGCGCGTGCGGCCGGCGGGAGGTGGGCGGGGAATGCCGGGCCGGATGACGCCGCCGGGCTCGTGGGCGGATGTCTGCGCGCTGTACGAGCGGTTGCGGCAGCTGTCCCGGGAGACCGGGCGCCTCGGCGAGTGGAAGTCTCTGACCGAGGCCGCCGCGCGGGGTACCGACACGCTCGACGAGTGGCGCTCCCTGTGCGCGGAGATCGCCGCGCACGGCGACTGGTACGGCACCTACGTCATCCGCGACCCCGGCGCCGGCTCCACGAGCCCGGCCCCGTACACCTGCCCCGCCCGCCACCGCTGCTCCCGCCGCGCCCCGGCGGACCGCACCGGCCGCGCACCGCGCTGCGGCCTGGCCGGGCTCCCGATGTCCTCTCCCCCGGACGGCGACGGCTCCTGACCACGCGGGCCTGCGCGCCGGCGCGCGGCATGGCGGGGGCGCAGGGGTCAGTGGCCGGCGGCCGTGGCGGAAGGGTTGCCGTAGACGGTGTAGGCGAGCCAGGTGGGATCGCCGGATTCGTCCATGATGGCTTGGCGGGCCGACAACGACGCCTGGCCCAGGGGGAGGCCTTCCCCGATGAAGTGGTCGTAGAAGCGGTCGGCGAAGTGGGTGGCCGACTCCGAGCGGACGCCCCACAGGGTGCCGAGGAACGCGCTCGCGCCGGCTCGCATGAACTGCCTGGCCCAGCCGGTGGTGGTGGTGATCCTCGGTACCTCGCCGGCGGTGCGGCAGGCGTTGAGGAACACCAGGGGCGCGCCCGGCCAGGCGCCGCGCCGCGCGGGGGGCTCCAGGTCGCCGGGGATGAGCGAGCCGCCGTGCAGGCGGATCTCGCCGCCCGTGGCGGCGGAGTGGGCGTGGTGGCCGGCGAAGTGCAGCACGCCCGCGGGGCCGTCGTCGAGGAGGGCGAGCATCTCGTCGAGGTATTCGATGACACCCCTGTCGTCCATCCCGGTGAGCCGGGCGCGGACCGCCTCGATCTCGTCGGCGGCGTCCCGGTCCAGGCCGGGCACCTCGGTCAGGGACCGCACGTACGCGGCGCTGGGCAGCGCCAGCCTGCGCGCCCGCACCTGCCCGTGCACCCGCCGCACGATCGGGACGCGCTCGGCCAGGAACCCGGCCTCGTCGTCGCCGTCCAGCGGGTACAGCAGCTCCCACGGGATGTCGTCCAGCTCGCTGGCGACGGTGAACGACGTGACGTGGCCCGCCTGCCGCCAGAACTGGTCGCGGATCGCGTCCGGCACCACGTCGCCCCACAGCTCGGCCCCGAGGCTCTTCAGCCGCCGCCGCACCAGGGCCGGGCCCTGCAGGTCGTGCTCGCCGGACGCCATCCGCCCGAGCTCGCCGGCGAGCCGCTCCACGATCGCGGCGGGGTCCCCGGCCAGCCGCCCCGACCGCACCGGCAGCGGCAGCGCGTCGGTGAGCAGCTGGAAGCGGTAGTGGTCGGCCTCCCGGTTCACCTGCAACGTCACCTCGCCCGGCTCGAAGGCCATGGACGGGATGACGGACGTCGTGACCGACTCCTCCTGCGCGTGCCCGTCGTGCTCGGCGGAGATCTGCACCGCCGTCTCCCCGAGCGGCGTGCCGCCCCGGTAGGCCCGCACCACCACCCGGTACAGCCCCGTCCCCGGCGCGGTGAACGAGAACCGCAGCGCGGCGGAGTCCCCCTTCGCGGGAACCGTCAGCTCCTGCTCCAGGTCCGCGTGCGGGACCAGACCCGGCGCCCACACCGACACGACGACCTCGGCCCCCTCCGGCGGGACGTCGAACGGCCGCAGCGCCGTCGCCTGGTCCGCCGGGCCGAGCAGCACCCGCACGAACATCGGCACCCGCATCCCCACCGCCACCCGCTCGGGCGCCGCCACCTCCAGGTACCGGGACGGCGCCCCCGCCACGCCCCGGTAGTCCGGCCCCCGCGCCCCGTCCCGCTCGTTCACCCAGGCCCGCAGCTCCGGCCGGCTCGTGAGCACCCGCCGCAGCGCCGCCTTGGCCGTCCCGGGCGGCAGCGCGAGCGCCAGGTCCAGCTCGGCGCGCAGCGCGGCGGCGTCCCCGGCGCCGGCCAGCAGCCGCCCGAGCAGCGGGCGGGCCAGCACCGCGAGCCGCCGCCAGTCGTCCTCGTCCTTCCCGGCCTTCAGCACCGGTCACCCGCCTTCCGTCCCCCAGGGGAGCTCACACGCCGACGTGGCAGAAGCCCGCCCAGGCGCTCAGGCGGGACTCGTCGCGGTCGCCGGGCTCGCGCACGGTGACCACGTCGAGCAGGGCGTCGGCGACGTCGTGGGGAGGCAGGCCGTCCCCGGCTTCGAGGTCCCGCTCCCAGACGGCGGCCTTCTCGGCGTTGGTGGTGTCGCGGACCCAGCGCTGGGCGTCCCGCAGCGCGGCGCCGGGGGAGAGGCCGTGCCCGCGCCAGCGGCGGTAGAACTCGGTGACCACCATGCTGGTAGCGAGGTCGGGGATCGCCCACAGGGACGCCACCACACCGGCCGCGCCCGCCTGGAGCAGGCCGGTGGGCAGGGCGACGACCTCGTCGGGCAGTTCGGTGCCGGGCAGCGAGGTCTCGCAGGCCGACAGGACGGCCAGGCGGATCCGCAGGTCCATCGCCAGCAGGTCGCGCAGCCGCAGCGGGTGGCCCCCGGACAGCATCAGCGCGCTGTCCAGGGGCTCGGCCAGGTCGGCGCGGCCGTGGCAGGCGAAGTGCAGCACGTCGGCGGCGGGCAGCGCGTCCCGGACGGCCGCCACGGTGGCCTCCTCGCCCGCCAGCGTCCGGGCGGCGGCGGGCAGCGCGGCGGTGGCGGCCATGGTGTCCAGGGCGGTGTACGGCATCTCGGGGTACCACTCCGGCATCGGCCGGGGGTCGGTGACCGCGAGCAGCGTGTGCCCCGGCCGCTCCCGCGCGATCTTCCTGGCCGCGGTCAGCGAGCGGGCGTTGGGCGCGTAGCTGACGGTGGTCACGTCCAGGGCGTGCCGCCGCCCCGTGGGCGTGGCCGGGTCCGCGGTCCAGGCGGCGTGCAGGGGAAGCAGCCCGAGCAGGCCGCCGGGCACCAGGGTCAGCGCGTCCTCGGCCGTGCCGTCGTGCGGCGTGAGGCGCCCGAGGATGTCGCCCATCGCGGCGTCCCACAGCCAGCGGGTGACCGCGTCCAGGTCCAGCTCCCACGCGGTGGGGGCGGCGTCCTCGCGGGGCCGGAACTCGTCGTAGGAGGCGAACAGGCCCGTCACGCGGGCGCGGACCTCGTCGGTGGTCAGCTCCGGCAGGGGGACGTGCTCGACGTCGTCGCCGCGCACGATGAGCGCCAGCCCCTCGGCCTCGGCGGGGGTGACGTAGCAGAGCGGTCCTTCGGCCGCGGCGGCCACGTCCGCGAAGGTCGGCGCGGCCAGGAAGTCCTCGTAGCCGGGCACCTCACGGATGAGGGCCACCACCTCGTCGAGTTCCCGGCGCGCCGCGCGTAACTCCGCGAGATCCGCCGCCTCGGGGGTGATCTGTGACTGCGGGGAGGGGACACCCGGCACCGGCTCGGCCACATCGCCGATGCTACGGCGCTCGCCTTCTCCGCGGCGCGGCTTCGCCCGGGTAGGCATCGGACGAGACCGGCCGTCTCGCCGCTCAGGGAGTCGCCCGGCGCCGCCGTACCCGCCCGCGCCACCAGGTGACGGCCCACAGCACGTGCAGGGCGGTGAGCGTGACCAGCACGGCCGCCGCGTCGAGGTTGGCTATTGGCGGCCGGTCCGGGCCGAGGGCCGACGCGGCCCGCACCAGCAGCGTGACGTCCGCGGGCAGCGTCACGACGGCCAGCGCGGCGAGGCAGGCGGCGGTGCCGAGCACCTGGACGGCGCTGTACGCCCGCACCGCCCGCCGCTCCCCGGGCGGGAGCCGCGCGCTGGGGTCGGCCGGAGGAGGTCCCCGGCGTCGGGCCGTGTGCCGGAGGCGGCGGGCCGCGTACCGGGCGAAGGCGGCGCCCTCGCCGTACAGGTCGCGGCAGCGGGTGAGGTCCTGCAGGACGAAGTACACGTCGGTCCGCATGAAGACCATGAACTGGAAGGGGAGGGGGAGCAGAGCCAGCAGGGCCACGGCGCCGAGGAGCCGGTGGGGGAGCGTGCCGGGCGCGGTGGCCGCGCCGAGCAGGACGGCGGCCGAGGCGACGGCCACGTTGACGGCGATCCCGGCCAGGTACGCGGTCAGGCGGTGCCGCCGGGGGGCCAGCTCGATGCCGCTGATGTCGGTCTCCATGACGAGGAACTGCAGGCGCGTGCCGAGCCGGATCCGCGCGGGCACCCCCGTCGCGCGGGCCACCACCAGGTGCGCCAGCTCGTGCGCCATCAGGATCGTCCACCCGGCCGCCGCGGTGAACCCGAGCACCAGGCTCCCGTGTGGGCTCCACAACAGGTCCCGGTAGCCGGGCACCAGGCCGGGGCGGAGCACCAGCGTCACCGCCGCGGCCACCGGCAGCGCCACGGCGGCCCAGACCGCCACCGGGCTCAGCGCGAACCGCACGTGCTCCGGCCGCAGGCGGGGGAACGTGGCCCTCGGCGCCGCCGCCGAGGCGAGGTCCCGCCCGCCGGCCTCCGCCACGAAGTCCAGGGCGATCAGATCCTCGACGAACCCCGCGACGTCCACGTCCTGCCCGGTCTCCCCGAGCAGCACCGCGCGCGCCTCCCCGGCGCTCATCCCGTCCTCGAGCAGCTCGACGACCCGCTTCCCCACCTCGGGCAACGCCACGAACGCCCCCACGTCCATCCGCCCCACGATCCACTCGTCCCCGTCCCGCCGCCACGCCAGCCCACGCAGCCGCACGCGCGTCCCCTCACCCACCACCGGCCGCGCTCCCACCGGCACGACATCACTCACGACGCGCCGCCGGACGGCACCCCGGTGGGGCGCGTGTCGCCGCAGGCCGGGCAGTCCGGACGGCGGGGATGACGTTCCAGCACCGGGTCCCCCGGGAGCATCAGGTTGAGGCCGAACCTGAAGCCCGGCTCCATGGGTGGGACCCCCGTGAGCAGGGCCAGTGCCGCGTGGGCGAGCAGCAGGCCGGACATTCCCGCCGTGACGGCGCCGGCGGGGCTCGACGTCGGAATCGGCGCTCCCGCGTCGCCGTCCGCCTGCCCGGTCTCCCGGCGCTCCGCCTCGCCGGCCCGCAGGCACTCCCAGCAGGCGCCCCGGCCGGGCACGTGCACCCCGGCGCTGACGAGCGGGCCCTGGTACCCCCCGTCCACCCAGGGGACGCCGAGCTCCAGGCACACCTCGTTGGCCCACGCGCGGATCTCCGCGGGGCGGTCCGCCGCCAGCACGAGCAGGTCGTACACCGGCAGATCCCGGACGCCCGGCGGGGCGGTGCCGGCGGGCGGCGTGGTGAGCAGGGCGTGGAAGCAGGCGGGGGAGCGGACGGTGTGGCGGGCGGCGGTGACGGTGACGTCGGAGTTCAGGGAGCGCAGGGAGGACAGGGCGGCGTCGGTCTTGGGGCGGCCGAGGTCGGGTTCGCGGAACAGGGGCTGGCGGTTGAGGTTGGAGAGTTCCACCACGTCGGGGTCCACGCAGTGGAGGTGGCCGACACCCGAGGCGACCAGGGACTGGGCCGCGAAGCCGCCGGTGCCGCCGATGCCCACCAGCAGGACCCGGGCGCGGCGCAGCAGGTCCTGCGCCTGCCAGGGGTCGGTGCGGGGGGTGCGGTCCATCCAGCGGAGCAACGCGACGCCGCGGTCGTACCGGGAGCGTTCCCGGGCGGACGGTTCCGGAGAGGCGGCGGGCGCGGCGTCGTCCACGTATCCGGCCGCCTGGAGGTCGGCCATGGCCTGGCGGACGGCGTGCTCGGGGAGCTCGGGGTGGGCGCGGACGACCTCCGCGCGGATCTCCGCGGGGGAGCGGGTGCCGTCCATGGCCTCGGCGAGGGTCCAGACCCAGCCGCCGGGGTCGGCGATCTCGGCCCCGATGCCGTAGACCACGCCGCCGATCCGGACGTTCCCCTCGGTGGTCCGGTACGCGCGGTGCTCGGGTTTGATCCGCGGGCGCTGCGGTGCCTCACCGGCCGTCCCGTCCTCCGGGGCCGCCTCCTGGCGCGCCACGTTCATCGGCCCCCCACCGGCGGTCCCGTCCTCCGCGATCGTCTCCCGGCGCGCCATGGTCATCGGTCCCCCTCCGCCGTCGGTGATGGGCCGCGGGCGCCCCAGAGGACGGGGCGCCCGCGGCGGTGGCACGGTGTCGCCGCCGCGCTCACCGTGCCTGTCGGGTGGTCAGTTGTAGAGACCGGCGCAGTTGCCGGTGGTCTCCTTCTTGTCCAGCGGACGGATCACGATTTTCACGCTCATGGCGCTTTCCTTCCTTGACAACTAAACGCGGCGACGCGCCCTAGCCGCGAGGAACGGGGCCGCCCAATTCCGACGATGCGTAGGAATAACCATCCCGTCGGGCGTGATTCTTCTCTTTTCCCACACGATGCGGCGCTGCTGGCCGAAAACCCCCGGATGGGACGTTTTCGGACGATCCTCGGGTCAGCTGCTGCTTGCGCAGGCGCTCGTGGTTTCCTTCTTGTCCAGCATGCGAATCTCGATCCTGATGGCCATCCCGGCTCCCTTTCCCCTATGTCCGGCGCGACCGCGGCGCCGCTGTGCCGGACCGGACGGAACGCGGCGCCGCGTGTTTTCGACGATGGCAGGAATCGCCGTCCCCGCATTGCCCGCGGGCGCGTGGTTCTTATCTCTGCGTGCACGATGCGCTACCCCCGGCGACAGCCGCCGCTCAGCCGGGCAGCGGCGCCGACAGGCGGCCCTCCAGCAGGGCGACGCCGAGAGGGGAGACGGCGTGCAGGACGGCCGTGCCGTCGCGGTGGGTGGTGATGAGCCCGGCCTCGCGCAGGACCGAGGTGTGGCGGCTGATCGAGGCGGGGGAGGTGTGCAGGCGGCGCGCCAGCTCGGTCGTGGTGGCGCCGTCCCCGAGGGCGTCCAGCACGGCGGCCCGGGTGCGGCCGAGCAGGGCGGCCAGGCCGCGCGGGTCGGCCGCGGCGGGTGCCCAGCGGTGCCGCCGTTCGATGGGGTAGATCAGCACTGGCGGCAGCACGGGGTCGACCAGCGACACCGGCACCCGCTGGCAGAAGTACGACGGCACCAGCCGCAGGCCGCGCCCGTTCAGCCACATGTCCCTGTCGACGTCGTAGTTGACCTCGAGCACGGGGGGATTCCAGCGCATCAGTGGCCGCAGCCCTTCCAGCAGCCCCTCCACCCCGCCGCCCAGCAGGTCCCGGGCCCGCTGCGCCCGGTCGGCGGCGACGGCGCCCTGGATGAGGGCGTGGTACGGCGCGATGGCCGCCTCGTGGTAGTCGCGCAGGGCGTCCGCCATCCCGGTGAGCAGCTTGACGTCGCCCTCGGCGATCGGCCGCACCCACCCGGGAAGGGTGTGGTGCCGGGCGAGCAGCCGTAGCTCGTGCCGCAGCCGGCGCCGGGGGGTGGACAGCAGCGCCTCAAGGCCGTCGTTCAGCCCGCTCTCCGCCTCGGGCGGGGTGAGGAAGTCGGGGAAGTACGGGCCGGGGGGCACAAGCACGTCCAGCAGCCGCGCACCGGGCCGTATCCGGCCGAGCCGCCCCGGGTGCGCGCGCAACTGGCCGAGCCAGGGCCGGAACAAGGGCTGAGCGCCGCTCTCCCTGAGCCGGAAGCGGCTGAGCAGCACCTCCCACAGCGGGTCCGGCGCCGCGGCGACTGTGGTGCGCGCCAGGTCGTCGGCGGTGAAGTGAATGCGCAGTGTCCCCATCGTTCCCCCGTGGAGATGTCGCTGCGAGTGTCTAGAGATCGACGCGAAGTTGCCCCTACGTTCATTCTGGCGTAGTGGGCACGAAATCGCGTGACATCAGGTGACGATTCGGGATTTCTCAGTTCGCTCGTCATTGACACGTTCCAAAACGCGCGCGGCGGCACTTCGGAGGCGCACAGGCTTTCCTGGTTCCACCTGGAGGTTTCCGCGCAGGCGGAATAGAGGTGCCGCGCGGGCCGCGCACGCTGGACCATGGAAAAGTTCGGGGGCGGCTCAGTGGATTCTCCGTGGTGGCCGGACAAAGCGATTGACGCGATGTCAGGGGGCCGTGGTGCGGAACGGGGGTCCGCGCCACGGCCGCCTTCTCCCGGTTCGTTCGACGCAGGAGAGGGCATTGTTGGACACTTCCATGGTGCGGCTCGACGAGGTGCCCGTTAGGGAACGGTTCGACTTCTGGTGGGAGGCAGTCGCGCGGTCGGTGGTCTCGGTGGACGCCGTCAGCGAGCAGGCGTCCGATTTCTGGGCGGAGATGAGCATGGTCGATCTGGGGGTGGCCCGCCTGTCGCGGGTGCGGTGCGCCCCGTTCGAGGCGCGGCGCAGCGCCAGCATGATCCGCAGGTCCGACCCGGGCCTGTACCAACTGTCACTGACCGTCCGCGGCCGGTCCGGGATCCGGCAACTGCACCGAGAGGCCGCCCTGGCACCGACCGACCTGCTGCTGTACGACACCTCGCGTCCCTTCCACGCCTGGGTCTCGCCTCCGCGCCGCCGCACCGGGGGCCGCGGGCGGAACGTGAGCGACGGGCTGATCCTGCAGTTCCCGCACGACGTCCTCGGGTTGCCGTCCTCCTCGGTCGAGCGTCTGCTGGCCGTCCGGATACCGGGACGGCGGGGGGTGGGGGCGCTGCTGCGCACGATGCTCTGGCAGCTCGCCTCGCGGTTCGACCGGCCCACGCCCGCCGACCTGGTCCGGGTGTCGGGCATCCTGCTCGACCTGGTCACCGCCCTGCTCGCGCACGAGCTGGAGGTCGAGGCGGCCCCGGCGCTGCGCGACCCCGACCAGGTGCTGATCCTGCGCATGCAGGCGTTCATCGAGGAGCGGCTGGACGACGCCGCCCTCTCGCCCGCCCTGGTGGCCGCCGCCCATCACGTCTCCCTGCGGCACCTGCACAAGCTGTTCCAGTCGCAGGGCCTCACCGTGTGCGGCTGGATCCGCAGACGGCGGCTCGAAAGATGCCGCCGCGACCTGGCCGACCCCCTGATGGACGCCATGCCGATCCGCGCCGTGGCGGCCCGCTGGGGATTCCCGAGCGACTCCCACTTCAACCGGATCTTCCGCACGACCTTCGGCGAGCCCCCCGCCGCCTACCGCCGCCGCAACCGCGAGCCCGCGGCCGGTTGATCTCCTCGCGGCGGACCGGGCCTACCGGACACCCGGGCCCACCCGCCGCGAGGCCCGAGGGTCGGCGGACCCTCAGAGGACCCACGGCCCCGTGCCGTGGGTCCTCCCCGGGGGGCTCACGTCTCCTCCGGCTCCCCGCTCCCGGCCCCGCTCCCGGCCCCGCTCCCGGCCCCGCTCCCGGCCCCGCTCCCGGCCCCGCTCCTGGCCCCGCTCCTGGCCCCGCTCCTGGCCCCGCTCCTGGCCCCGCTCCCGGCCCCGCTCCCGGCCCCGCTCCCGGCCCCACTCCCGGCTCCCGGCTCCCGCTCTCCGGCTCTGGCTCTCCGGCCCTCCCGTTCCTGCGGTCCCCGGCCCCCGGTGTTTCCGCCCGCTTCCCGGGACTCCGCCCCCTGCCTCCCCGGATCTTCCGGACGCCTCCCGGGCCTCCGGCCTCTGCCTCCCTGGATCTTCCGGACACCTCCCGAGCCTCCGGCGCCGCCGACCCTGGGTCGCCCGGCGGGCGGTGCCCGTGCTCGGCGCTCCGGAGGGTTTCCGCGGCGCCCGGGGTGCCGTTGTGGGGGGTTGTAAATTTCAGCGCGGCCCGTGGCCGCTGCTCACGGGGCGTGTGGCCGACCTGCGGGGGGCGCCGTGCCCCGGCCGGGCGGCGGGGGGCGGCCGTTGACACCCCCGGTGGCCGGGCCGACGATCGCCTTCCATCCCTGGGTCCCCGGTCCCGTCGCGTCCGCGTCGACGGGAGTGCGGCGCTCGTGGCCGGTGCCAGATCCGGCCGAGAAAGGTGAGTCATGCGGTTCACTCGACACCGCGCCGTCACCAGTACGGTCGCGCTGCTCGCCGCGTTCCTCGGCGGGCTCCTCGGCTCGGCCCCCGCCCAGGCGGCGATCCCGGAGCGGCCCGCCCATGTGGCGGCGAACGACGTCCAGCCGCCGGCCAAGGTGACCGGCATCTGGGAGTGCGTCGCGGACTTCACCGGCGCGGTCCCGATGTGCTGGACCCCCGGCACCGACAACGTCGGCGTCGCGGCCTACGACATCTACATGCAGCAGGGCTCGGTCTTCAACCGCATCGGCACCGTCACCGTGCCCACGGTCGACCCGAGGCGGCCGTACTTCGCCGCGACCGGCCTGGTGCCCAACCAGTTCTACACCTTCTACATCGTGGCGAGGGACCTCGCGGGCAACGTCGGCCCCCGCTCCGACCTGTACACGGCCCGCGCCCAGCAGGGCCTGCCGGCGCCCACTCCGACGCGCACCCCGACGGGCGACCCCGTGCCGCCCACCCCCACCCCCACGCCCACGGCCAGTCCCACGCCGACGGGCGACCCGGTCCCCTACCCGTGCGAGGTCACCCACTCGGACGCCGAGTGGGGCACCGGCTTCTCGACGACGCTGCGGATCAAGAACATCACCACCAACCGGTCCTTCGGCCCCTGGCAGCTGCGGTTCCATTTCCCGGGTAACCAGCGGATCACCCAGATCTGGAACACCACGATGACCCAGAGCGGGCAGTGGGTGACCGTCAACGGCCCGAGCTGGTCGGTGATCGGCCCCGGCCAGACCTTCCAGCTCGGCTTCAACGGCAGCTACAGCGGCGTCAACAACCCGCCCACCGACTTCACCCTCAACGGCGCGCCCTGCCGTGCGATCTACCTGTGACGGTCAGTCGCGCCGCTCGGTGACCGGATGATCGTCCTTGGCCCGGCGCCCACCTCGGGAGCCGGGCCACGCCCATGTCCACGGCAGGGGCGTGAGGCCGTGCCGCCTGCGCAGCAGCGCCCAGAAGACCGGCGCGGCGAGCAGCACCGCGAGTAGGATCCACACGGTGGCGGCGTTGCCCGCCCCGAACATCTTCAGCGCCGAGGCGAGCAGGACGAAGGCGAGGATCCGGCGGATCAGCCCGCCCGGCGCGCGGGAGGAGATGCGCGAGCCGAGGTACACGCCGGGGATGGACCCGGCCAGCAGCGCGACGGTGACGGTGAGCTGGAAGTCGCCGAACAGCAGGTGGCCGAGCGCCGCCGACATCACCAGCGGGACCGCCTGAACCAGGTCGGTGCCGACGAGCTGGTTGGCCTTGAGCGCGGGATAGAGGCCGAGCAGGGCCACGATGATGAGCGAGCCGGACCCGACGGAGGTCATGCCGACCACCAGTCCGCCGACCGCCCCGACCAGCAAGGTGGGCGCCGGCCGGACGGCGACGGTGGGCATCCGGGTGGCGGCGGGCTCGCCGCGCTCGGCGGTGCGCCGCCCGGTCGCCGGGGTGCGGCTCTCGGCCCGGTCGCGCAGCGCCAGGTAGCCGCGTACGGCCAGCCCGGCCGCCGCGATCAGCAGCGCGACGCCGAGGGCGACGCGGATGACGGCCTGCACGCCCTCGCCCTCGCCGAGCGCCCGGGCGAACAGCACGCCGGCGAAGGCCGCCGGGACGGAGCCCGCGCACAGCCACCCGACCAGCCGCATGTCCACGGTGCCGCGCCGCAGGTGCACCGCCCCGCCGACGGGCTTCATGACGGCGGCGGCGACCAGGTCGCTGGACACCGCGGCGAGCGGCGGCACGCCGAAGAAGGTGACGAGCATGGGCGTCATCAGCGCGCCCCCGCCCATGCCGGTGAGTCCGACGACGATCGCCACCAGAAACGACCCGATCGCCATGGTGTAGTCGAAATCCACCTTCACAACCTATGGGGATATGGAGGAATCTATGCAGGCGCCCACGCGCCGTGAGAGGCCAAACCGATCGCGTCCCGGGTGTGCGCAGGACACAGATCCACCGACAGATCCAAGAACCGGCGGGCCCGGCGCGGGCGACCCCCGCACACGGCCGCCGAACGCGCATCGGAGGAAATGCCCTCGTGACCACTGAACCGTTCCGTCCCGGGCGCGCCGCCCCGCCGGGGACGTCCTCGTGACCGCCGGCCGGTCGCGCCCGGAGCGCCCCGCCCCGCCGGAGATCGACATCAGCGTGCCGCACTCGGCCCGCATCTGGAACTACTGGCTCGGCGGCAAGGACCACTACCCGGTCGACCGCGCGGCGGGCGACGCGTACGCCGCCGTGTTCCCCGGCATCGTCAGCATCGCGCGCGCCCAGCGGTACTTCCTGGCCAGGGCCGTCAGGTACCTGGCGGGGGAGGCCGGGATCCGGCAGTTCCTCGACGTCGGCACCGGGCTGCCCACCAGGGACAACACCCACGAGGTGGCCCAGCGGGCCGCGCCGGACGCCAGGATCGTGTACGTCGACAACGACCCGCTGGTGCTGACCCACGCCCGCGCCCTGCTCACCAGCACGCCGGAGGGCGCCACCAGCTACGTCGACGCCGACCTGCGCGACCCCGGCCGCATCCTGGACGCCGCCTCGAAGACGCTCGACCTCGGCGAGCCGGTAGCGCTCATACTGCTTGGCGTGCTCGGCCATCTGCCCGACTACGACGAGGCGCGCGCCATCGTCCGCCATCTGATGGACGGTCTGGCACCCGGCAGCCACCTGGCGCTCGCCGACAGCACCGACACCGACGAGGCGTTCAAACAGGCCCAGCGGCGCTACAACGAGGGCGGCTCGGTGCCGTACCACCTGCGCGGCAGGGACCAGATCGCCGCGTTCCTCGACGGGATGGAGACGGTCCCGCCCGGGGTGGTGGTGCTGTCGCGCTGGCGGCCCGACCTCGGCGCACCCGGGCCGGTGGCCGAGGAGCACGAGGTGTGCGGGGTGGGCCGCAAAACCTGACCGGGCGCCGGTACCCGGGCGGCCATATCCGGTCATGCCACTACACGCCGGCTGGGTGTGCTGAAATATGGGTCTTGCGAGGGCTCGCTGTTTGAGCTTGGATCATACCGGAGAGTGATCATGAGCACCGTTCGGCCCCATGGCGACCTCGACGAGGAAACGATGCAGGATCAGCGGCTGTCGGGGCCGACTGTCTTGCGTATGGTCGTGGGCGGTGAGCTGCGCCGCCTGCGTGAGGCATGCGAGATCAGCCGCGCCGCGGCCGGCTACCACATCCGCGCCTCCGACACCAAGATCAGCCGGATGGAGCTCGGCCGCACCGGCTTCAAGATCCGCGACGTGGCCGATCTGCTCACCATGTACGGCGTGACCGCGGAGACCGAGCGCCGGCCCCTGCTGTCGCTGGCCGAGCGGGCCAACCACCCGGGCTGGTGGCACGCCTACGGCGACGCGGTGCCGTCCTGGTTCGAGCCCTACCTCGGGCTGGAGCAGGCGGCGAGCGTGATCCGCGCCTGGGAGGTGCAGTTCGTCCCCGGCCTGCTGCAGACCGAGGCCTACGCCCGCGCGGTCGCCGGGCTGGCACGCGGCCTGTCCGAGGCGGACATCGACCGCCGGGTGGAGCTGCGCATGCGGCGGCAGAGCATTCTGACCCGTCCCCGCCCGGTCCGGCTGTGGGCGGTGCTGGACGAGGCGGCGGTGCGCCGTCTGGTCGGCGGGCGTGACGTGATGCGGGCGCAGATCGCCCACCTGATCGACATGGCCGCGCTGCCCAACGTCACGATCCAGCTCATGCCGTTCAGCCACGGCGGCCACGCGGCGGCGGGCGGCCCGGTCACCATCCTGCGCATGGCCGAGGACCTGCTGCCCGACGTGGTGTACCTCGAGCAGCTCAACAGCGCGATCTACCCCGACAAGCCCGCCGAGGTCGACCAGTACTGGGACGTGATGAACCGCCTGAGCGTCGAGGCCGAGCGGGCCGACGCCACGGTCGACAGCCTCCGGCGTATCCTCGACGAGATCTGAGCCGGTTCCACCGGCCTCCGGTCGCGGCACGGCGCCGGAGCGGTGCGCGTCCTCCTGACCCGCAGGGGAGTAAGGCGCGCCCCAGTGGGGCACCAAGATGTGGTCAAGGGGTTTGACCTGCGGCAATGGGAGAGGCCGCTGCCCGTCCCCTGGGTGTGAGACAACCCCCCATATCTCGCATACCTGTCGTAACTTGATGAAATGGACAGCGACAAACTCCTCGGTGATTTCCTCCGCGCCAGGCGCGAGGTCACGAGTCCCGACTCGATCGGGCTGATCCGCGCAGGCCGTCGCCGCACTCCCGGACTGCGCCGCGAAGAGATCGCGATGATGGCCGGTGTCAGCACCGACTACTACATCAGGCTGGAACAGGGGCGGGAGCGCCGGCCCTCGGAGCAGGTGCTGGGCGCCCTCGCCCGGGTGCTCAACCTGGACGCCGCCGCCACCGACCACCTGTTCGAGCTCGCCCACCCGCGGCCGCGCCGCCCGGCCCGCCGCGTCGAGAGGGTCAGCCCGGGACTGCTCAGCATCCTGCGGGGGCTGGAGTACACCCCGGCGTTCGTCCTCGGCCGGTGGATGGACGTGCTCGCGGCCAACCGCATGACCAGGGCCCTGTACGACGGCCTGGAGCACAACGACAACCTGCTGCGGCTGACCTTCCTCAACCCCGAGTCCCGCGGCTTCTACGTCGACTGGGAGGTCGCGGCGGCCACCAAGGCGGCGCTGCTGCGCGGCCTGGCCGGCACCGACCCCGACGACCCGTACCTGCCCGAGCTGGTCGACGAGCTCTGCGACCAGAGCCCGGACTTCCGCCGGATGTGGGCGCGGCACGACGTCGACGTCGCGGGGGACCAGGACAAGCGCTTTCATCACCGGCTGGTCGGCGATCTCACGCTCACCATCGAGCGTCTCTTCGCCGGCAACGCGCGCGGCCAGCAACTCGTCGTCTTCCAGGCCGAACCGGGTAGTTCGTCGGAGTACGCCCTCGGGCTGCTGCGGCGCCTGCTCGACGGCGACGGCGAGGCGGGACGGACCCATGACGGGTTCCCCCGGCCCACGTTCGACCGTCTCGGCTCTCCGGCCGCCCTCGGCGGCGTCCGGTCGTGAGCGGACCCAGGTGAGGAAAGCGCTTACCGTGAAAATTCCCCGACCGGTCTCGATCCGGGCCAGATACACGGTCGCCGCCATCGTCACCAGCCTGATCGTGCTGACCGTGATCGGCGCCTGCCTGGACGCGGCGGCCCGATACAAATCGGTGGTGGACACCTTCGACTCGACCAAGCGCGTGGCCAGCCAGTGGAGCGCGGCCGTGCGGGCGGGCCGGGTGCCGCGGGTCATCCCCGCGATAAGCCCGGTCGACCTGATCCAGGTGGTCGACCACGCCGGACGGGTCGTGCGCGCCAGCGAGCAGGCGGCTGGAGCCGAGCCCCTGAGCAACGTGCGGCCGCCCGCCGACGACCGCTTCGAGGAGGTGACCGCCTGCCCGGCGGTGATCGGCTGCGTGATGGCCATGGCCATCCGGGTCACCCCCGCGTCGGACTCCCTGGTGGTCTACGCGGGGGTCCGCACCCCAGCCGTGCTCGCCAACGGCCGCCTGGAGGCGGGCATCGCCGGTGGCGTCCTGGTGCTCACGGGCCTCTCGGCCTGGGTCACCTGGGTGCTGGTGGGCCGCACGCTGTGCCCGGTGGAGGCCATACGGACCCGCATGTCGCAGATCACCGGCAGTGACCTGAGCCTGCGGGTCCCCGTCCCCCCCGGCGGCGACGAGATCGCCCTGCTCGCGCACACCGCCAACCAGACCCTCGCCCGCCTGGAGGAGGCGGTGTCGCAGCAGCGCCGGTTCGCCTCGGACGCCTCCCACGAGCTGCGCACCCCGATCGCCGGGCTGCGCCTGCGCCTGGAGGAGGCCCTGCTGCACCCGGCGGACGTCGACCCGCGCGCGTCCATCCAGGCGGCGCTCGCCACCGTCGACCGCATGGAGGCGATCGTGGACGACCTGCTCGTGCTGGCCAGGCTCCGCTCCGGCGACACTGCCTCCGGCGAGCCGTTCGACCTCGCCATGCTGGTCGCCGAGGTGGTCGAGGACCTCGCCACCGGCATGCCGGTACGGGTGCACGTGACCGACCGCGTCTTCATCCGCGGCTCCCGGGTCCAGGTGATGCGCGTGCTGGAGAACCTGATCGCCAACGCTCAGCGCCACGCCGAGTCCACCGTGGCCGTCACCGTGGGCGAGGAGGGCGGGCTGGCCGTCCTGGAGGTCACCGACGACGGCGGCGGCATCTCCCTGCGCGACCGTGAGCGCGTGTTCCAGCGTTTCGTCCGGCTGGAGGACGGCCGCCGCCGCGACCCCGACGGCACCGGCCTCGGCCTGGCCATCTCCCGCGAGATCGCCGAATCCCACGGCGGCAGCCTCCGCATCGAGGATTCCTCCCGCGGCGCACGATTCGTCCTGCGACTCGACGTGGTCCGCGTCGAGGCCCCCGTGGAAACGGCCCCGCTTGCTAGTTAGGTAAGGCATAGCTAAGTTGCTGGCGAACGCGATTCCCGACGGAGGGGCCGAATGACCGCCAGCACCGAGCGACCCACCGACGTCCCCACCCACCCGATCGCCCTGGCCCATCACGCCGCGCCCGCCGCAGGGGAAAACCCCGCCGCCCGGCGTCCCGCCGGGGAGAGCTCCGGCGCCGCCGAGGGTCCCGCCGATCGTGTCCCGGCTGGGGAGGGCTCCGCCCGCCCGGTCGCCGCGGAGGGTCCCGCCGATCGGACCGGAGCCGTTGCCGTCGGGGACTACGCCGTCCGTGCGGCCGTCGCCGCCGATCGCGTCGCGGCCAGGGAGAATCTCGCCGGCCCGGCCCTCGACGCCGGGCATTTCACGCATCTTGGTGTGAGGGATGTTCCCGCCTATCGGACGTTCCGGGCGTGGGTCGGGAGTGTCGTCCGGGTCGGGCCCAGTTTCGTGAGGGTCACTCTTGTCGGGGATGATCTGTGTTGTTTCGCGGACAACGGCTTCGATCAGCGGATCAAGCTGGTGTTCCCGGATCGCGACGGCGGGTACTCCTCCTTCCCGGACGGGGAGGACTGGTGGGAGCCGTGGCGGGCGCTGCCGCCCGAGCGGCGCAACCCCGTCCGTACGTACACCGCCCGCGCCGCGCGGCCCGGCTGGCGTGAGCTGGACGTCGACTTCGCCCTGCACGGTGACGGCGGTCCCGCCTCCCGGTGGGCCCTCGCCGCGGGGCCCGGGCACCCCCTGCTGGTCATCGGGCCGGACTCGCGGCACGACGGCCCCGTCGTCGGCGCCGAGTGGTCGCCTCCGCCCGGGGCGACCCGGCTGCTGGCCGCGGGGGACGAGACGGCCGCGCCCGCCCTGTCGGCCATCGCCGAGCGGCTGCCCGCGCACGTGGACGCGCGCATCCTGGTGGAGGTGCCCGAGCCCGGCGACGAGTTCCCCCTGGACGTGCCGCCCGGCGTACGGGTGACCTGGCTGCCGCGCCACCGCCCCGGCGCCCCCGAGGCCCGGCACGGCGACCTGCTGATCCCCGCCGTACGGGAGGCGGCCCGCGCCCTGCGCGCCGGGACGGCGGCCCGGGTGCCCGTCGACGTGCGTGACCTGCCGCCCCGCCCCGGGGCGGGGGAGGACGAGCCGCTGTGGGAGGTACCGGGCCAGGCCACCGCCGACGACGGTTTCTACGCCTGGCTGGCGGGCGAGGCGGGCGTGGTGAAGCTGCTGCGCCGCCACCTGGTGGGCGACCTCGGCGTCGACCGCACGGCGGTGGCCTTCATGGGCTACTGGCGTCTCGGCCGCCCCGAGATCGACTGACCGCACCCCCCGGCCGCCGCCGCGGTGCGCCCGCGGCCGGGGGGCCTCGTGGCGGTGGCGGAGGCCTCGTGCTGGTGGCGTCGCGGCGGCGCTCCCGGCACGAGGCCGTTTCGCCTTCCACGCACCGGCCTATTCCTCGGTCGCAAGTCCGAATAACGGGCGTGAACAGCCGAAATATTTGCTTTGGTCGTTGTTGAGCGGCTTTTGCCGAGGGGTATGGCGAGATAAAGCCGTTCCTGGAGGAAGTCGGAAGGCGGTGAGGTCATGACCAGACCGACCGGCCTGGAGACGCACCCCGACATCATGGAGATGCGGGCCAAGTACGAGAGGGCGAGTTGTAGCGCGGGTGCGCAGGCCATCGACGGGATGACGTTGCTCGCGGGGCTGTACCTCGCGATATCCCCCTGGGTGGTGGGATTCAACGGGAACTCGCGAATGGCGGTGAACAACCTGGTCGTCGGGTTGTTTCTCGCGGCGCTCGGGCTCGGGTTCGCCTCGGCGTACGGCCGCACCTACGGGCTGACGTGGCTCGCCCCGGTCCTCGGGGTGTGGACCATCCTGTCGCCCTGGATCCTGCGGTCGGCCACGACCGGCACGATCTGGAACAACGTGGTCACCGGCGTGATCATCCTGCTCCTCGGCCTCGGCGCGATGGCGGTCGGCACCCGTCAGATGCCGATGTCGCGACCGGGGCGGGATTTCCGTTAGCCCCCGGGCGTTCAGGGCACGCGGATGGTGACCCCCGAGAAAGGTGCGCCATGACAAGCCTCAAGGAACGGGAGATCGCGGCGAACCCGTACTCGTCGCTCGGTACCGCCGATCTCATCAAGCAGATGTCGGAGGACGTGTCCCGGCTGGTCCGCGACGAGATCCGGCTGGCCACCCTGGAGCTGACCCGCAAGGGCAAGCGGGCGGGCGTCGGCGCGGGAATGTTCGGCGGCGCCGGCGTCCTCGCCCTGTACGGCGGCGGCGCGCTGGTCGCGGCCGTGATCCTCGCGCTGGCCCTGGTCATGCCCGGCTGGCTCGCCGCGGTGATCGTCGGGGTGGCCCTGATGATGCTGGCCGCCCTGCTGGGCCTCGGCGGCAAGCGCCAGGTGTCGAAGGCCACGCCGCCCCTCACGAAGGAGACCATGAAAAGCATCAAGGCCGACATGGACGCCGTGAAGCAAGGGGCACACCGATGAGCGAGATCGACCCCGTGGGCGCCTCGTACCGCCCCACCGCCGGCGAGGTGGGCCTGCACCGCCAGGAGCCCGGCACCGCGACCCCGGAGTCCGCAGGCCCGTCCCTGAACGTGCCCCGCACCCAGGCCCCGCACAAGCCGTACGTCAAGCCCGTGGTGAGCCACGGCAGGGGCGACCCGCTGGCGGGCCTGTCCGGCTCCCCGGCCCACCCCTCCGAGCCGGGGACGGGCCCCCAGACGGCGGGCATCGCCGGCCGGACCGGCCAGATGACCCACGACGGCCGCCTCTCCGAGGAGGACCGCCTCCGCGAGGAGATCGCCCAGACCCGCGAGGACCTGGGCCGCACGGTCGAGGCCCTGGCGGGCAAGGCCGACGTCAAGGCACGCGCCCGCCGCACGATGGCCGCGGCCAAGAGCCGTCTGACCGGTCGTGGCACCGCACGCCGCCGTGCCGCGGGCATGTCCGCCGGCACGGCCTCCGGAGCGGGTGGCAGGGGAGCCCGCGACATGGCCGCCGGGGACGGCGCCGGGCGCGGCACGGCCTTCCGGAGGGGTGACATCGCCGGAAGGGGCGGCGCCGCCCGCGACAGGGTCGCCGAGCTGGCCGCGCGCCTGCGCGGCGGCCCGCCCGCCACCACCCGGCGGCTGGGCGACGGCCAGGTGGACGCGTCGGCGTTCGACCGCGCCGGGAGCATGGCGGATCGCGTCATCGCGCAGGCCGCCAGGCACCCGCTGGCCCTGATCGCCGCCGGCGCCACCAGTGTCGCCGCCGCCACCTGGTCCTCCTGGGCCCGGAGCCGCGTCTCCACGGCGCGGCGCCGCCCGGCGCGGCGGCGCACCCTCCGGGTCCCGCGCTCGTAACCGCCGTGACCGTACGACTCGATCCCGAGCTCGCCGCCGGGCTCGCGCGGATCGGCATGGCCGGCGGGACGGCGGCGCCGACGGCCGACGAGCTGCCGGGGATCCGGCGGCAGATCGCCGAGACGCTCGCGGCCGGGCGGTTGATCGGCGGGAGGCCGGACGGCGGCCGGGTGCGGATCGCGGACCGGTGGACGCCCGGGACGGACGGGGGACCGGTCCGGCTGCGGATCTTCCGGGCGGCGCGGGTGACGGGGGAGCTGCCCGCGCTGTACTGGGTCCACGGCGGCGGAATGGTCGCCGGGATGGTCGAGATGGACGACGGGATCCTCTGCCGGTACGCGGAGGACCTCGGCTGCGTGGTGGTGTCGGTGGACTACCGGCTGGCGCCCGAGAACCCGTACCCGGCGGCGGTGGAGGACTGCTACGCGGGCCTGGCCTGGGTCGCCGGGCACGCCGCCGAGCTCGGCTGCGACCCGGGACGCCTCGTGGTGGCCGGGGCCAGCGCGGGCGGCGGGCTGGCGGCGGCGACGGTGCTGCTGGCCAGGGACCGGGGCGGCCCGGCGCCGTCGTTCCAGCTGCTGATGTGCCCCATGCTCGACGACAGGAACACCACGCCGTCCAGCCTGGAGTTCACCGACGCGATCGCCTGGAACCGTGCCGCCAACCTCTTCGGCTGGACGGCCCTGCTGGGCGACCTCGCGGGCACCGGAGACGTGCCGCAGTACGCCGCACCGGCCCGCGCGGACGACCTGACCGGCCTGCCGCCCGCTTACGTCGACGTCGGGGAGCTGGAGGTGTTCCGCGACGAGTGCATCGACTACGCCGCCCGCCTGGCCCGCGCCGGGGTCTCCACCGAGTTCCACCTGTACCCGGGCGCCTTCCACGGCTTCGACTGGCTCCTGCCCGACACCGCCCTCAGCCGCCGCGCCGCCGACCTGAGGACCTCCGCCCTGCGCCGCGCCTTCACCGCCTGACCCGGCGTCTCAGCCGCCCACGAGACGGCCGAGCAGCATCCCGCAGGCGCCCGCGGCGAGCCCGGCCGCGACGCTCGCCGCCACGTTCAGCACGGCGAGCAGCCGGGCCCCCGTCTCGGCGAGGCGCAGCGTCTCGTACCCGAACGTCGAATAGGTGGTGAGCGCGCCGCAGAACCCCGTGCCGGCCGCGGCCATCACGCCGTCACCGGCGGGCAGGGCGGCGAGGAAGCCCAGGATCGCCGACCCCGCGATGTTCACCACCAGTGTCCCGAACGGGAACGCCGAGCCGGTCCGCGACTGCACGGCCCGGTCCGTCAGGTACCGCAGCGGCGCCCCGACGGCCGCGCCGCCCGCCACCAGCAACACCCCGGTCAGGTTCACGGTTCCCCCGTCCCCGCCGGGGATCCCAGAGCGCTCACGAGTCGTCCGCCCCCCGGCCGGTGTAGCGGATCACCTCGACCGGGTCCAGCACGACCAGCCCTTCGGTGACGAGCTCGTCCAGCCGGGGCAGGAACGCGCGGACGCGCTCCTCGGTGTCCACCACGATGACCGCCACCGGCAGGTCCTCCGACAGGGACAGGATGCGGGCGGTGTGGATGCGTGACGACGCGCCGTACCCCTCGATGCCCCGCAGGACGGTGGCGCCGGCGAGCCCGTCCTCCCGGGCTCGGCGCACGATCTCGTGGTACAGCGGGCGGTGGTGCCACTGGTCGGTCTCGCCGACCATGACGGTCAGGCGGACGGCGGGGCCTTCGAGCTTCACGGCGATCCCTTCCGGCCGGACGGCCGGACCGCCGCGCGGGTGAGCGCCACGCCCGCGTACACAGCGGCCAGGGCCGCCGCGGCCGTCCCGGCCAGGTACGTGAGAGCGGTGACCGGCGCGCCCGCGGCGAGGGTGCGGCCGATGTCCAGGACGTACCCGGAGATCGTGGTGAAACCACCGAGCACCCCGACGCCGAGGAACGGCCGCACCAGCCGGTGCGGCCGGGTCGCCTCGGTGATCACCACCATCAGCACCCCGATCAGCAGGCACCCGGACACGTTGATGGCGAAGGTCGCCCACGGGAACCCCCCGGGCGCCGGGGGAAAGGCCACCCCGAGCCCGTAGCGCGCCAGACTCCCCACGACCCCGCCCGCCGAGATCACCCCGATGACGTCCCACGACCCCCCGGACCGCGAGGGCTTTCCCGGGCCGGGCGGTCGCGCGCCCCCGTCCCCGGGGCCCGGCCGGGGCGTGGGCCCGGTGCCGGGCGTGGACGGTGGCGGGCCCTCCACTCAGTCGACCTCTGCGCTGCCGCTGACCCTCAGTTTGCGGCGGGCGCGCTCGTAGAAGGTGGTGATGCCGAGCCGGACCACCCGGCCCGCGCCGCGGATCGCGTTGACGGTGATGCTGTCACCCGGTGACAGGCGCGCGGCGACGGAGCCGTCGACCTCGACGGCGAGTTCCCCGCTCGGGGGCAGCAGCTCCAGGGTGACCTCCTCGTCCGCCGAGAGCACCAGCGCCCGGTTGAACGACGAGTGGGCCGCCGCCGGGACCACGATGATTCCCTCGACCAGCGGCGACACGATGGGGCCCCCGGCGGAGAAGTTGTAGGCCGTCGAGCCGGTGGACGTCGCGACGATCACCGCGTCCGAGGCGTAGCGGACGAACGGGTGGCCGCCCACCGAGATGGCCACCGCGGACAGCCGGTCGCCGGGGATGCGCACCAGCGCGATGTCGTTGAACGCGGTGACGGTCAGGCCGCCGGGCAGCGACGCCCGCACCGCCATGCGCGGCTCGACGGTGAACTCGTGGTTGTCGATGGCCGACAGCGCGGGGGGCAGGTCGGCGACGTCGATCTCCGCGAGGAAGCCGAGCTTGCCGAGGTTCACCCCGAGCACCGGCGTGGCGCGGCCGTTCGCCAGGCGCATGGTGCGCAGCATGGTGCCGTCGCCGCCCAGGCTCACCAGGAGGTCCGATCGCTCCACCAGGCTCGCGCCGTCGACCGCCACCGCGCTGCAGTGGATGCGGTCCACCTCGTCCGGCAGGCCGAGCACCGTGCCGCCCCGGACGGCCGCCCAGTCCACGATCGTCTTGATGGCCTCCTCGGAGTCCCGCGCCGGATGCAGCACCAGCCCCACGGTCTTGACCATGCCCATGAGCCAAGCGTACGGGGCGCCGGTCGCTGGTCCGGGGCCCGCCCGCGCCCGCGGGAGAAGCGGTCCGGGCGTCCGCCCCGCGCACGCGAGAGAGGTCAGCCCGGCCGGGCGGCGCGGGCTGGACGTGACAACGCAGCGCGGGGGCGGGGAATGTGTAGTCGGCACTATCTTCCACCCGGCCGGTATATGGTCCTGACACGCGAATCGGTGTCCGGGTACGGCCAGCGGTTCGGTGACTCGCTGGTCGCTGCCGATAAAGGGGCCCGGTGCCCGATTCCTCGCATACTTACGTTGCCGGACCCATCAATGCGTCATGCTGTTCCGAGCGTGGGAACCGACCGATGGCGGGTATATTCTTGGGGAGTCAAACTATGCTCCCTGAAAGGAGTGGAGATGGCGACACAGATCCAGACGCTACTCATCGACGACCTCGAAGGCGGTGAAGCAAAAGAGACGGTCCAGTTCGCGATTGACGGGACCAGCTACGAGATCGACCTGAACGACAAAAACGCCAGGAATCTCCGGGAGGTGCTTACGCCTTTCGTGTCCAGCGCACGCAAGGCCGATCACGGCCAGGTCCGTGGCCGTAAGCGCGGCGCCTCCCAGCGGCCGGCACGCGACAAAAGCTCCGAGATCCGGGCATGGGCCAAGGCCCATGGGCTGAACGTCAGCGAGCGGGGCAGGATCGCCTCCCACATCGTCGCCCAGTACGAAGCGGCGCAGTGAATGATTAACCCGTCCCGCCTGGATTAGTCGCCCCGGCGAGCACGAGCCCGTCTCTTGGGCCCGCACCCGGCGGGTCGTTGCCGTGTGAGGCTGTGCTCGCATCGGGGGACCTGGCGGGGCGGGGAGGGCCTTCCCGGCCCTGGCCGCATCCGTTCTGGCCTGCGTCGTTCCCCGTCCTCGGCGGGGCGTGGCGATCGCGGTGGCGAAGTTCGGGTGACTAGTGCTGACTTCAGGGAATTTGTAAGGTTGACCCCTATTCATTGCTCCATCCGGGTGTTAGCCGCCACAGCGGCCCCCTCGGCGGAGTCTCCGGAAATCATGGCGTCGCCGCCTCATCATCCGCATGTCTTTCCGGTGATTGCGGGCCTCCCGCACCATGCCCACACGGTTGGTGTGCGGTTCCGGGGCACGTCCCGTGCCCGGTCAGGGTGTATGCGCGAAGTTCCCCGCGCCGTCATTGCGGTAAATCGGTGCGGCCGGGACGTGGCCGGAGCGGTCGTGGCCGCGATATTATCCGTCTCCCGGGTCTCACCCGTCGCCGGCGCCCCGCCGCCGGACACCCGGCCGCGGCGCGCCCCGCCTACGCCGGGTCCGGCAATCTAATGGCCCGCCCCCCGGGGGAAAGTCACAGGAAATTCCCAGGATCGGGGCCCAATCAACGCGCCGGCCGCGCCCGGCCCGCCGTCCGGCATTCGGTCCCGCGCCCGCCCGCCCAATGCCGGTTAGTCTCGGCCGGATAAGGCAATCTCCGAGGTGCGATCGTTTCCCGGCGTACTCCGACGTCTTGTAGGTGGAATACGGAAGGAACCTTTGTCACCTTCTGTAAGCAGCGTATGGCGCAATGTCGTGATTTCTTGGGCCCCTCAGAGGACAGAGGGCGGCAGGGGACGGCAGTGGACACGGGGGCGCCGCCGGGTTCCGGCGGCGACGCTCAGATGGTGATCCACTCCGTGACCAGCGTCAGGTCGCCGAACCTGCAGCGAAGGCTGAACGGCCCCGCCGCCACCTGATCGCACGAGAAACGCCCCATCGCGTCCGCCGTCACGGTGACCTGGCGCCGGCCGCGCACCTCGATCTCGGCCGCGCGCGGCGGTATCACCTGCCCGATGATCCGCGCCACCGCGCCCGACACCACGATCTCCACGTCCACCCCGGCCCGCCCGGCGTGGAAGGCCGCCACACGGGGCTCCGCGTCCCCGCGCACCGTCCCCGCGTCCGCCAGCGAGTCGAAGCTCAGCGCGGCCAGCTCGTCGTCCAGGGTCCGCGTCATGAACGCGTCCACGGCCGCCTGCACCAGCTCCGACGGCACCGGATCCAGCAGCGCCGCCGCCTCCCGCAACTCCTGCTCCAGCTCGTCCGCCCGGACCCCGATCCCGGCCCCGGAGTCGTCCGGGAGCCCGGTCCCGTCGTCCTCCCAGGGCCCGGCTCCGGCTCCCGCCTCCGCGTCCTCCCAGGACCCGATCCCGCCTCGCGACCCGACGTCCTCGCGGTACGGCTCGGCGCCCCGGCGTGCCCCGCCGTCCTCGCCCGGCGGGCCGAGGGGGCGGCTCACCGGACGTCCCGGTCGGTGAGCAGGGCGCGCAGACGGCGCAGGCAGCGCAGTCTGGTGGGGCCTATGCCGCCCACCGGGATGCCGAGCGCGGCGGAGACCTCCTGGTAGTGCGGCGGGGGCGAGGCCATGAGCACGCGCAGCAAGCGGCGGCAGGCCTCGCTCAGCTCCTCGAACGCCGCCCACAGGCGCCGGGTGCGCTCAGAGTGCTCGGCAGCCTCCTCGGCCGCCAGCACCGCGTCCTCGGGGGACCCGTCGGGGGCGGCGCGGTCCAGCAGGCGGGCGTCGCCCACCGGGGACTCCCGGCGGGACGCCTTGATGACCTTCAGGCACTCGTGCCTGGCCGTGCTGGCCAGCCACGACCCGACCTTCTCCGGCTCGCGGATCCGGGTGAGGTGCTGGGCGAGGCGGAACCACGTCGTCTGGAAGACCTCGTGGCCGTCGGCGTCGGAGAGCCCGTGGGCGCGCACCACCGACCACACCAGCGGGGCGAGCCTCTCGACGAGGGCCTTCCAGGCGGCGGCGTCCCCCTCGGCCGCGGCACGGAAGAGGGCACCGATCGCTTCACGGTCCACGCGGACGATCCTTAGGGAGGGGATCATCATCGTACGCGGTGCGCCGCCCGCGCGGGCATGCCGTGCGGCCCGTACGGGCCACACGGTCAGGTCACCGCGTGGTGGGGTCCGGCGCGCCCGCGTGAGCCCGCCGTTCACACCACCGGGTGACGCCGCACGGCGACCGGGTTCCATCCCGGAGGCCTCAGCGCGCGGACCGGCACACCGCGCGTCGTCGCCCTGGTGCCTTCCTGCTCGATCAGGTCCCGCGCCGCGGCCCGGGGGTCCTGCTCCCCGGTCCTGCGCATGTGGTCGGCGATCATGGCCGCGACGATCGGGGTGGAGAACGACGTGCCGCTCCACCTGGCCCTGCCGCTGAAGATCGCGGTGTCCGCCGGATCCCCCCCGCTCAGATGGCCCACCCGGGCCGGGAACCCGCAGGTGCAGTCGTACAGGAACGGGTCGTGGAAGGAGGCCAGGTAACGGCAGCGTTCGAACGTGGAGTGCTGGTACCGGTACTCCTGCGGAACGTCGGCGCCGAGGAACGCCCCGACCAGCCGCTCCCCGGGCGCGTACACCCGCACCCACTCGCCGTGGTCGCTGAAGCAGGCGCCTTCCTCCCCGTCGACCCGCAGCGCCCCCACCGAGACCACCCCGTCGTTCCTCGACGGGTAGTGTGCGGACGCCGCGGGCCAGAAAGGGGCGTCACTGCCGTTGTTCCCCGCCGCCGCCACCAGCAGGGTGCCGGGGTGCGCGGCCAGGGCGTCCATGAAGCGCTCCATGCCGATGAGCGTGGTGAACCGGCCGTTGGCGGCGCCCGCGGACAGGCTGATGATGGTGGGCCAGCCCGGCTTCAGCGCGTCCAGCAGCTGATCGACGAAAGCCTCCTCCAAAAGGCAGCCCGCGTGGATCATCTTGTTGGACACCCGTACGCGGGTGTGCGGCGCGATGGCCATGATCAGCCCGGCGATGAACGTGCCGTGCCCGACGTACTCGCGGACGAACCCCTCGGCGTCGTGCGTGGGACCGGGCCTTCGGTCGCTGAGCCAGGGAGGGACGGTACCGGGATCCGGCCGGAGCTTGAGCACGAGATCGATATCGGGGTCGACACCGGGCCTGAGAGTGATCCCCGGCCCGGGGTCCCTCTCGCGCCGTGGCGCGACCTCGTCGGCCGCGCCGGCGGCCGGCGCCACGCCTGTCATCCACGGGTGCTGCGCGTGCAGGTCCCGCACGATGCCGGTGTCGACCACAAGGATCGTGACCGGCGGCTGGCCGTCGCCCGCCACCTCCTCCGGGTCGTCCCGCAGGGCCGGGTGGAAGGCCGCCGTCGTCGCCTCCGGCTCGTCCGCCGGGCAGGAGTTCACCCCGCCCGGGGTGATGGTGACCAGGTGGTTCTTCCCCGCCATCGCCTTGCCGGCCCGCCCCTCCAGGTTCTCCAGCGCCCGCAGCGAGTTGACCACCCCGCCGTCGGGCGTGGAGGTGTCGCCCAGCGCGGCGACCGGGATCCTGACCAGGCCGGACGAGGTCGGCTGCCCGGCGGGGAGCGGCACCTGGCCGCCCCGCCCGGCGCCTGCCGCGTTGAGCTCGTCCACCACCAGGTGGGCCTCCGGGGCCCGGCACAGGATGTGGCCGCCCTCGTAGGCGTAGAACGGGATCTCCCCGGGCGGCCCGCCGACGAGGGGCGTGCCCCCCATCGACTCGGAGATGAACCGGAGCTGCTCCTGGAATCTGTCGGGCGCCATGGTGGCTCCTTCATACGGTGTCCGTGGCCGTCCTCGCCTACAAGAGCCGGACGGCGTCGGGCTGATACAGCGTGGACGCCCCGAGGCCCCACGTTTAGCATCTGGACCGTGGATGGGGGAAGCACCCCGGGCGGTCCCAGGCCCCCCGGTGCCGACGACCTGCTGTCCCTGGTCTTCGCGCGCCCCGGGGAGGCGGTGGCCGGGGCGCGGGCCCTGCTGTCGGGCGGGCCCTCCGCGTACGACGCCTCCGTCGCCCATCAGGTGATCGGAATCTGGGAGCGCGACTTCGGCGACCTCACCGTCGCGCTCGGCCACCTGCGCCGCGCCCGCGCGCTGGCCCTCGGGGCCGGGTCGGCCGACCGGGAGGCGGACGCCCTGGCCGCCCTCGGCGTCGCCGTCGTGCACGCCGGCCACACCGCGCGCGGCCTCGCGCACCTGAACGCCGGGGTGGCCAGGGGCACCGCCCTGACCTCGGCGCGGGTGCGGTTCCGGCGGGCCAGGATCCTGTGGATCCTCGGGCGGCACCGCGAGGCGCTGGACGACCTGCGTCCCGCGATCCCGGTGCTGCGCGAGGCGGGTGACACGATCTGGACGGCCCGCGCGCTCACCCTGCGCGGCCTGATCCACCTCTCCTCGGGCTCCACCGAGCAGGCCGACCTGGACTTCGCCGCCGCCGAGAAGCTGTGGGAGCTCACCGAGCAGGACCACGACCGCGGCGTCGCGGTGTGGAACCGCGGCGTGGCGGCCTCCCTGTCCGGCGACCTGCCCGCCGCGCTGCGCCACTACGACGAGGCGGCCTGGCGTTTCGAGGCCCTCGGCACCCCCGCGTACGGCCTGATCATGGACCGGTGCTCGGCGCTGCTGGCCGCCGGGCTGGCCGAGGAGGCCCAGCGCGAGGCCGAGCGCGCGGTTGCGCAGCTGGAGAACGCGCGGGGGCAGAGCACCACACGGGCCGAGCTGATGCTGGTCGCCGCGCGCGCCGCGATGGCGGCGCACGACCCCGGCACGGCGGTCGCCCGCGCCACCTCGGCGATTCGGCTGTTCACCAGCCAGCGCCGCGACTGGTGGGAGGCCCACGCGCGGCTGGTGCTGTTCCAGGCCCGGCACGCCGCCGGCCGCACGTCGGGGCGCCTGGTGCGGGACGCCGCCGCGCTGGCCGTGCGCCTGCGGTCGCTCGGCTCGCAGGAGAGCGTGCAGGCGTCCCTGCTGGCCGGGCGGATGTCCCTCGACCTCGGCTGGGCGCGGGACGCCGACAGGCACCTGGCCGACGCCGCCCGCGGGCGCCGTCACGGCCCGGCCCCCGTCCGGGTGGCCGCCTGGCTGGCGCACGCCCTGCGCGCCGACGCCGCCGGGCGCCGCGCGGCCGTGTTCGCCGCCTGCCGCCGGGGCCTGGACGTGCTCGACGAGCACAGGCTCACCCTCGGCGCCGCCGAGCTGCGCGCCCGGGTCACCGCGCAGGGCGCCGAGCTGGCCGCGCTCGCCCAGCGGGCGGGGCTGGCGTCCGGCGACACGCGCAGGCTGCTGGCCTGGAGCGAGCGGTGGCGGGCCACCGCGCTGGCCGTGCCGCCGACCCGCCCGCCCGACGACCCAGGGCTGCTGCGCGACACGACCGCCTACCGCGAGGTCACCGGCCGGGTGGAGGCCGCGCGGTCCTCCGGCCGCCCCGTCCCCGCCCTGGAGCGCGAGCAGCGGCGGCTGGAGCGCGCCATCCGGGCCCGCACCCTGCGGGCCCGCGGCTCGGGCGCGCTCGCGGGCCCCTTCGACCCCCGGGCGCTGCTGGAACGGCTCGGCGACCGGCGCCTGGTCGAGATCGCCGACGTCGGCGGCGAGGTGCACGTGCTGGTGTGCGGCGGCGGCCGGGTGCGCAGGTTCGCGGCCGGGCGCATCTCGGACGCCGCCGTCGAGATCGACCACCTGCGTGCCGGGCTGCGGCGGCTGTCGTACCGCGTGGCGCACGTCGCGGCGGCCGGATGGGCGGCCGAACGGCTGGCCGTCGTGGAGGCGGGGGCGCGCCGCCTGCAGGAGACGCTGCTCGGCCCGGCCGTGCGCCACCTCGGGACGGGCCCGGTGACGATGGTCCCGCCGGGCAGGCTGCACGGGGTGCCCTGGGCGGCCCTCCCGGCGCTGCGGGACCGGGTGGTCGGCGTCTCGCCGTCGGCGGGTGCGTGGCTGCGGGCCGGGGACGTGCCGCCGCCCGCCGGGGCCGCCGCGGGAGGCGTGCCACCGGCGAGCGGGGCCGGGGTGGTGCTGGTGCGCGGCCCCGGGCTGGCCGGCGGCGGGGCGGAGGTGCCGTCCCTCGCGGCCCGGTACGGCGGCGCGGCCGTGCTCGGGGACGGCGCGGCCACCGTCGCCGCGGTGCTCAAGGCCATCGACGGCAGCCTGCTCGCGCACATCGCGGCGCACGGGACGTTCCGCGCCGACAGCCCGATGTTCTCCGCGCTGCGGATGGACGACGGGCGGCTCACCGTGCACGACCTGGAGCGCCTCGGCCGCGCGCCGTACCGCATCGTGCTGTCCGCCTGCGACTCCGGGTGGCTGGAGCCGGTGGGGGCCGACGAGCTGCTCGGCCTCGCGGCGGCGCTGCTGCCACTCGGCACCGCCGGGATCGTGGCGAGCCTCGTGCCGGTGGACGACGAGGCCGCGGCGGAGCTGTCGGTGGCGCTGCACGAGGGGCTGCGGTCCGGGCTCGGCATGGCGGAGGCGCTGCGCGACGCCCGCGGCGCGCTGCCCGGCGACCCGCTGCACCGCGCCACGGGGTGGTCGTTCACCGCCATCGGCGCCGCGTGACCGCCGTGTCGCGGAATTTCCCGGCAATTAGGTAAAGGGGTACTCATGCGCGGGCGCCGCCCCGCCCCCAGCCTGGTCGGTATTCCGACAGGAGGGGACCCATGACATCCACCGGCTACGAGCACGACGACGAGCAGACCGAACATTGCGCGTTGCCGCCGCAGTCCATCCCCGCCGGGGCCGCCGGGCTGAGCGGCACCCGGCTGGAGGCGCTGATCGGCGGGCACCTCAAATGGCTGAACGGCACCGTGCTGCACTACTACTTCTTCGACCGGGAGACCGACGGCTCCACGGTGACCCTCGCCGACGGCAGCAGCACGTTCGTGTCCTGGGTGGGCGACCAGACCCAGCGCGCGGCCATCCGCGCCGCCTTCCAGGAGTGGAAGAACGTCGGCATCGGGCTGGAGTTCGCCGAGGTGACCGACCGCGCCGAGGCCGAGATCCGGATCGGTTTCATGCGGGGGGACGGCTACTGGTCCTACCTCGGCCGGGACGTGCTCGACATCCCGTTCGGCGAGCGCACCACCAACTTCGGCCGCCGCGTGGACACCCCGAGCGGGCACGCCGCCGCGCTGCACGAGCTCGGGCACGTCATCGGCATGCCGCACGAGCACCAGAGCCCGTTCGCCGGGATCGTCTGGGACGAGGAGGCGGTGTACCGCTGGTTCGCCGGTCCGCCGAACGAGTGGTCGCGGCCGAAGACCTTCCACAACGTGATCCGCAAGCTGGACGCGTCCGAGGTCAGCGGCTCCGGGTGGGACCCGGACTCGATCATGGAGTACCCCTTCGTGCAGGGCCTGATCCTGGAGCCCGAGGAGTACCGGCAGGGCCTGTTCCCGCCCGGGGCGATCTCCAAGACCGACGAGGAGTACGCCCGGCGCTGGTACCCCGGCCTCTCGCCCGCCGGGCCGCCGAAGCTGTCGCCGTTCACCTCCGTCCCCCTCGGGCTGGCGTCCGGGGAACAGGCCGACTACATGATCGTGCCCGAGGGCACCCGCGACTACACCGTGGCCACCTTCGGGGACAGCGACACCGTCCTCGGCCTGTTCGAGGTGATCGACGGCGAGCCCCGGTACGTGCGGGCCGACGACGACGCCGGGAGCGAGCGCAACTCCACGGTGACCGCCCGCCTCGTCAAGGGGCGCCGGTACATCGCCAGGGTCCGGCTGTACTCCACCAGGGGCTCGGGCGAGACGGCGATCATGTACTGGTGACGACTCGCCGGAGCGGCGGTCAGGCGGCCGCCAACTCCTGCTCAAGTGCACGTCTCCCGAGGTAACCCAAGGTGGGGATGGGTAGCCATCGGAGCAGTTGTCCATCAATGGGGGAGAGGGCAATGAGACGTGCAGTTTTCGGGGCGATGGCGCTGGGCGGAGGCGGCATCGGGGCGATGCGCTGGTACACCGCGCGCCGCACCCGGGCCAGGGCCGGCCGCCAGGGGGCCCGCTGGCTGACGGTGACAATCAACCGCCGGCCCGAGGAGGTCGTCCCGGACGGGCGCCTGCCCGAGCCGCTGGCCCGGCTCGGCGACACCATCGAGGTCCAGGTGCGCGAGGCGCCGGGCGACAGGGGCACCGAGCTCGGCGCCCGCCCGGTGCTCCAGGCGCCCACCGGGGTGGACCAGGTGCTCGCCCGCCTCGGCGGCGAGGACCCGCGCCAGGCGGTGCGCCGGGCGCTGCGCGAGTCCAAGTGCCTGATCGAGACCGGTGAGGTGCTGCGCCCGGAGCCGCTCGGCCCGCGCCGTCCCGTACCGGCGGGGAGGACGGCGGACCTCGCGGCCCGCCGCGGTGGGGAGGGACGGCCATGAGGGCACTGTGCTGGCAGGGCGTGAACGAGCTGTCGGTCGAGCGCGTGCCCGACCCGCGGATCGTCAACGCCCAGGACGCCATCGTCAAGGTCAGGCTCACCACCACGTGCGGCTCGGACCTGCACCTGCTCGGCGGGTACATGCCGGCCATGCGCGCCGGGGACGTCATCGGCCACGAGTTCCTCGGCGAGGTCGTCGAGGTCGGCTCGGAGGTCCGCAGGCACCGCGTGGGGGACCGGGTGGTCGTGTCCTCGATCATCGGGTGCGGCCGGTGCTGGCAGTGCGAGCACGACATGTGGTCGCTGTGCGAGAACAGCAACCTCACGCCCGGCCTCGCCGAGATGGCCTGGGGCGGGGACACGGCCGGGATCTTCGGCTACTCGCACGCCACGGGCGGCTACCGGGGCAGCCACGCCGAGTACATCCGGGTGCCGTTCGCCGACCACGGGGCCTTCACGGTGCCCGACGGGGTGGACGACATGAACGCGCTGTTCGCCTCGGACGCCGCGCCCACCGGGTGGATGGGCGCCGAGCTCGGCGGGGTGCGCCCCGGCGACGTGGTGGCGATCTGGGGCTGCGGCGGGGTCGGCCAGATGGCCGCCTGCGCGGCGGTGCTCCTCGGCGCCGACCGGGTCATCGCCATCGACCGCGTTCCCGAGCGCATGGCCATGGCCGAGCACCAGATCGGCGTCGAGACGATCGACTTCTCACGCACCGACGTCGTCGCCGAGCTGAAGGAGCGCACCGGGGGCCGGGGGCCCGACGTGTGCATCGAGGCGGTGGGCATGGAGGCGGAGGCCCCCGCCGGCATGTACGGGAAGGTCAGGAAGCGGGTCGGCATGGGGGAGCGCCCGGTGGCCGTCCGCGAGGCGATCTACGCGTGCCGCAAGGGCGGGTCGGTGTTCGTGCTCGGAGTGTTCGCCGGGCTGGCCGACCGTTTCCCGCTCGGCGCGATGATGAACAAGGGCCTCACCGTCCGCGGCGCCCAGCAGCACGGCCAGCGCTACATCCCGCGCCTGCTCGACCTCATCGACCGCGGCGAGCTGCGCACCAGCCACCTGGCCACCCACACCATGCCGCTCACCGAGGCCCCGCGCGGCTACGAGATGTTCAAGAACAAGAGGGACGGCTGCGTCCGCGCCGTCTTCCGCCCCTGGGCCTGACCCGCCCCCCTGCGCTCACGGCGCGGCGGGCGGCGGGGCGGAGGGGTCGAGGCCGCTCAGCCGCAGCAGGCGGCGGGCGGCCTCCAGCTCCCGCTGGAGGACCCTGACCTGGTGCTCCAGTTCCAGGACGCGGCGGATCGCGATCAGCGTCATGCCCTCGCCGGACAGCTCGACGACGTACTGCACGAGGGTGATGTCGGCTCGCGAGTAGCGGCGCTGCCCGCCGTCGGAACGGTGCGGGCGCACCACCTCGAAGTCGTCGAGGCGGCGCAGGAACGCCTGCCGCACCCGGAGCATCTCGGCGACCTGGCCGAGGGAGTACAGGGGCGCGTAGTGGTCGTCGACGGGCAGGCGGGTCATGCTGTCTCCAGGTTGACGAGGGGCCGGCGCCGCCCGTGACGGCGCCGGCCCGGCCCGTGCGCCGGGGCGTCCGTCAGGCGCGGATCGCCTTGGTGTCGCCGCGCCGGATCTCGACCTTGCGCGGCTTGGCCTTCTCCAGGACCGGGATGCGGATCTGCAGGACACCGTTGTGGTACGCCGCGTCGACGCGCTCCCCGTCGAGGTGCTCGGACAGGTAGACGCGGCGGGTGAACGTGCCCATGGGGCGCTCGCGCACCAGCAGGCGGTCGTCCTCGCTCAGCTCCTCCTCGCGGCGCGCCGTGACCGACAGCACGCCCCGGTCGACGGCGACCTCGATGGAGTCGGGGTCGATGCCCGGCAGGTCGAAGCGGAGCAGCACGTCGTCCTTGCGCCGCACCCCGTCCAGCGGCATGACGGACCCGCCGTCGCCGGTGTTGTTCCAGGCCCGGCGGGCGAGCCGGTCGAACTGCCGCTCGAACTCCTGCACGAAGGGATCGATCGACGTGAGCAGCATCTCCGAAACCTCCTTGTTGACTCTCTGCCGAGAGGAAACCTCCAAGTGCAGTTGTAGGTTAACTCGTTCTCGGGCCAGAGGCAACCCTGAGTTCCGATGGGAGGGGTCCCGTTTCCGGCCGAAGGTCTTCGCAGGTGAGGACCTTCGGCGGTGACCGGCGCGGCGCATTCGGGGAATGCTCGCTTTGAGGGCGGAGCAGGGAGGTGGTCATGATGCGGGTCGGAGAGGTCATGGGCAGGGTCGCGATCGCGGTCGAGCGGGAGACGTCCTTCGCCGATCTGGTGGAGACGATGCGCCGCTTCAAGGTCGGCGCCGTCGCGGTCGTCGACGAGGACCGCAGGCCGGTCGGGGTGGTGTCCGCCGACGACCTGCTGCTGCGGGAGACCGGCGTCCGGGAGGGCGTCCTGCATCCCCGCAGGCGGCGGGAGGAGTTCACCAAGGCGACCTCCGGGACGGCGTCGGGGGTCATGACCAGCCCCGCGATCACCGTCACCGAGGGCACCCCCGTGCGGGAGGCGGCCCAGATCATGCACGACCAGCGGGTCAAGCAGCTCCCGGTGGTGGACGCCGTCACCGGCAGGATCGTGGGGACGGTCCACCAGGCCGACCTGCTCAAGATATTCACCCGTTCCCGGGACGATCTGCGCGCCGAGGTGGCCGATCTGGTCCGCCAGGCGGGGGTCATGCCGGAGGGGCTGTCCATCGGGGTCGACGAGGGACGGGTGACCCTGGACGGCCGCGTGCCCCGCCGTTCGCAGAGCGTGCGGATCGTCGAGGCCGTGCGGGGGGTCGAGGGCGTGATCGACGTGCACGGGCATCTGGCCTACGAGCACGACGACCTCAGTGCCTTGCCTCCGTCGGTGATCATCTGAATCCGGAGCTACCTCGCGAAACTGGGCATAACCCCAGGTAGGGGGGCGCCATGACGGGGCAGATCGTGGTCGGGGTGGACGGGTCGCCGTCCGCCGCCGCAGCAGTGGACTGGGCCGCCGACGACGCCGGGCGCAGGAACGCGCGGCTGAGGATCGTGCACGTCCGGGAGCCGTGGTCCTACGACTTCCCTCTCAGGACCGGGTCCGGGGCCGGTGACGGCCTGCCCGCCTACTGGCGGGCCGCGCTGGCCGCCGCCGCCGACCGGGTGCGCGCCCGGTCGCCGGGGCTGGAGGTGAGCGTCGCGCTGATCACCGGGGCGGTGTCCGAGCGGCTCACCACCGAGTCCGCCGACGCCGACGAGATCGTCCTCGGCAGCGAGGGGCGCGGCGGCTTCGCCGCGACGGTGCTCGGTTCGGTCGGCCAGGCGGTGGTCGGCCGCGCGTCCTCACCCGTGGTCGTGGTGCGCCGCCCCGCCGCCGCCACCTACGGCGAGATCGTGGTCGGCTTCGACGGCTCCGCCGCCTCAGAGGCGGCCCTGACCTACGCCATCGAGCAGGCCCGCCTCCGCGGCGCCCACCTGCTCGCCCTCCACGCGCGCAACCTCCCGCGGCTCACCGTCCGCCGCCGCGACCCCCTGGCCGAGGTCGCCGGCGCCTTCCGCGCCCGCCTGACCCCCTGGGCCGAGACCAACCCCGACGTCTCCCTGACCGCCTCCGCCGTCCGCGGCCACCCCGTCCTGGCCCTCTGCCGGGCCTCCCGCCACGCCGACCTCCTGGTCGTGGGCACCCGCACCCGCCCCCGCGGCTCCCCCCACCTCGGCTCGGTGGCCCAGGCCGCCCTCCGCCGCGCCCCCTGCCCGGTCGCCGTGGTCCACCCCTAACCGCGCCGGATCCGCCGCCCCGTCACCTCCTGCGGCGTGATCCGCACGAACAGCTCCCGCTCACCCCCCGCCCACGACTCCACATCCGGCACCCCAAGCCTCTCCCGCTCCTCGGCATCGACGTGATGAACAGGCCCGCGCAGCAACACACTCCACCCCGTCCGCCCGACGGGATCGACCTCGTCCACCTCGAACGCCACCTTGTACTCGACCCCCGGCGCCCCCGTCCGCAGATCGTCGTCCATAGCCCCCCCGAACGACGTCCGGAACACCACCGCCCCCTCATGAATCACATAGTTGACCGGCAAGACGACCGGCCCATCAGCCAAAGCGAACCCCACCCGCCCCACTCCCCCCACCGAAACCAGCCGCATACACTCCTCCACCCCCAGCCTCTCCAACCTGCCACGTTCCCCCATCACACTCCCTCCCTCCATCCAGCCCAAAAGCCGGACCCCATCCGAAACCCACGCCTCCAAACACCCACGCGACAAGCCACCCCCGGCCCGAACGACGCCTCCATCCCATAGACCTGCCCGAATACGTACCCACCCCACCCACCATCACCACGCCACCCAGCCCGTACCAGCCATCCCGGAATCCGTTACCCGTGCACGGGAGGTCCAGAACGACCCCCGCGCGGACACTGATCCCGTGGCCACTCCGTGTCACCGCCCCTCACGGGGGCAGGTCCGGAGAGAATCCCGTTCACCGCAGTGCGATGAACGTGGCGCCATCACAGCAGATAACCCGATATGCGCCGACCCCCACGAAAATGGCCCTTACGGAGACCGCACTCCGCACGCAACCCGCAAGGGCTGTTCTCATGCGGGGGACACCCCCGGCCCTACCGGCCTCATGGTGTGGCGTCACCCCCCGCGCCACCCACGTCACGTCGCCGGCACCGGCGCGACGAGATCCACGTACGGCAAGACCGGCGCCGCTTCGCGGCGAGACACCCGGCCGTACGAGCGCCCCCGGGAATGGTCCTTGCGCAGGCCGCGCCGCGCGCGGAAGCCGCAAGGGCTGTTCTAGTGCGGGGGACACCCCCGCGCCCCCGGTCCTATCGGGCTTGTCGTGTCCCGTCGTGTTTCCCCGCGTCGCGGCCGGGACGTGCCCCGCCGGCGCCACCCACGTCACGTCTCCGGCGCCCGCGCGAGGCGATCCACGTCGACGGAACCGGCGCCACCTTACGGCGAGGGGCCGGCCCGCCACCTTACGGCGAGGGGCTGGCCGTACGGGCGCCCCGGGAAATGGTCCTTGCGGAGAGCGCGCCGCGCGCGGGAGCCGCAAGGGCTGTTCTTGTGCGGGGGACACCCCCGCGCCCCCGGTCCTGCCGGGCTTGTCGTGTCCCGTCGCGTCCCCCGCGTCGCGGCCGGGACGTGCCCCGCCGGCGCCACCCACGTCACGTCTCCGGCGCCCGCGCGAGGCGATCCACGTCGACGGAACCGGCGCCACCTTACGGCGAGGGGCCGGCCCGCGGTGACGTCCCGCCAGGTGGTGTGATTTCCGAGGCCGTGATCATGAACGCGCCGCCCTAGGCGCCAGGTGGCGGGCCATCGATACCCTTCACGAAGATCCCCAGGAGTTACACCACTTCGGGGGACGTCACCCGGCCCGCCGCCTTACGGCGAGGGGCTGGCCGTACGGGCGCCCCGGGAAATGGTCCTTGCGGAGGGCGCGCTGCGCGCGGGAGCCGCAAGGGCTGTTCTTGTGCGGGGGACACCCCCGCGCCCCCGGTCCTATCGGGCTTGTCGTGTCCCGTCGCGTCCCCCGCGTCGCGGCCGGGACGTGCCTCGGCGCCACCCACGTCACGTCTCCGGCGCCCGCACGAGGCGATCCATGTACGAGGGAACCGGCGCCGCCTTACGGCGAGGGGCTCGGCCGTGCGGGCGCCCCGGGAAATGGTCCTTGCGGAGGGCGCGCTGCGCGCGGGAGCCGCAAGGGCTGTTCTTGTGCGGGGGGCACCCCCGCGCCCCCGGTCCTGCCGGGCTTGTCGTGTCCCGTCGCGTCCCCCTGCGCCGCGGCCGGGACGTGACCCGGCGCCACCCACGGTCACGTCAAAACGTGCCACCGGACGCGGAGCTGTGGGGTACTGCGGGGACCCCACCTCGACATCGAGGGTGTGCCCGACCCGGGGGCAGGTCCCCTGGATCGACCCGACCGAGCCGGGCTGACGAACGGCCCTGGTGTCAGCGGCTTCACCGATCAGAAATGCTTCGCCACGTCGTCAGTCTGGTAGCCCCTCGCACCAGTGGAAGGATTTAGGACCATGACCGACGCCAGACTGCTCGGCGCCGACGAGGCCACGTTCATCGCCGCGGTGCGCTCAGACGACACGGCGAGGTTCGTGCTCCTCACGGAGCGCCACCGTCGTGAGTTGCAGGTGCACTGTTACCGGATGCTCGCGAACTACGAGGACGCCCAGGACATGACGCAGGAGACGTTCCTGCGAGCGTGGAACAAGCGGGAGTCGTTCAAGGGGCATGCCGCGCTGCGGACCTGGCTGTACCGGATCGCGACGAACGCCTGCCTCGACTTTCTGGAGAAGCGCAACGACCGCACACCCACACCGTCCGAGCTGCCCGGCTCCGAGATGCTGTACCTGCAGCCGTACCCCGACCGGATGCTTCCCGAGGACCCGCAGGAATCGCTGGTGGCGCGGGAGACGATCGAGCTGGCGTTCATCGTCGCCGTCCAGCACCTGCCGCCGCGGCAGCGGGCGGTGTTCATCCTGCGCGACGTCCTGGGCTGGCCGGCGTCGAAGGCCGCCGACGCCCTCGAGCTGACCGTCGCATCGGTGACCAGCGCACTGCAGCGGGCGCGCGTGACGATGCGCGAGCAGCTACCCGATCGCCGCCTCGACTGGCGGAGACCCGCCACCCACGAGCTGTCGGATGACGAGCGCGGCGTGGTGAAGTCGTATATCGACGCCCATGAGCGCAACGACCTCGACGGGCTGATGTCCCTGCTGCGCGACGACCTGCGCTTCGCGATGCTGCCCGAGCTGGGCGCCGTGATCATGACGGCTGAAGACGCGGTGGACGGCTGGGTAGCCGGTGGGCTCTTCCAGCGCGGCCACGACGACTGGCGCTGTGTCACCACGACGGTCAACCGCATGCCTGCCGCCGCGCTGTACCTCCGCACCCCCGGCGACCCGGAGTACCGGTTGTATACCATCGCGGTCCTGCGCATCGTCGACGGGAAGATCGCCGAGCTCACCGGATTCGACGCCACCGACAAACCATGGCTGGGCCTGCCCCCGACCCTGTGATCAGGCCGGCGTCGCCGGCGGGCATCTCCGCGAGGAAGGGGCCGGGGGCGGGTTGTTCATGGCCGAGGGTCACGGTGAGTACGCCAGGAGGGATTTCGACCCGGCCTCACGAGCCGAGCACTCGGCCCGTGCTCATCGTCTCGTCTCGTATCGAGTCAGCAGCACGCCGCCGGTGAACGTCCGCGTCTCCACCAGCGTCAGGTTCACCCAGCTGTCCAGCGCGGTGAAGAACGGCGTGCCGCCGCCCACCAGGACCGGGTAGGTGACCAGGGCGTACTCGTCGATCAGCCCGGCCCGCATGGCCGCCCCGGCGAGCGTTGCGCCGCAGATGCCCATCGGGGCGCCGTCCTCGGCCTTGAGCCGGGTGATCTCGGCGACCGCGTCGCCGGTGACCAGGCGGGTGTTCCAGTCGACCTTGTCGACCGTCGAGGAGAACACGACCTTCGGCGTGTCCCGCCAGTTCCGCGCGTACTTGATCTCCGCCGGGGTGGCGTCGGGCTGCTGGTCGCCGGTCGGCCAGTGGGAGCTCATCGTCTCCCACAGCTTGCGCCCGTACAGCGACAGGCCGATCGCCCGCTCCCGGTCGAGCCACCACTGGAACAGCTCGTCGCTCGGCGGCCCGCCCCAGCCGATGTCGTCGCCGGGCGCGGCGATGTAGCCGTCCAGGGTCACGTTCATGGCGAAGATCAGTTTCCGCATCGTGCCTGCCTTCCGTGAGTCGATCTCACACGTACAGACGGGCGCGGCGCGGAAACCTAATCGGTGCGCGATCTGGTCGGTCCGGAGTGAGCCTGCTGAGGACGTCGGGTCGTGGGCGTCAGCCGTCGCAGTGGCTTCTGGGCGGATGTGAGGGTTGTGGGTGGTCAGCCCAGGCCCAGGCCGGAGTGGCCGGCGAGTTGGGCTACGTCTTCGGCCGCGTCGCCGGTCAGTTTGGCGGACAGGTCGGACAGGGCGCGGCCCGCGGCCAGTTCGTCGCCGATTTCGGGGACCGGGCGGTCGACCGGGTTGCGGCGGGCGTGGCCGAGGCTTTCGTGTCTGCGGCCTTCCTCGGTGATCAGGACGGCGCGGGCTACGGTGCGGTCGTCGTTGTCGTCCTCGGTGATGTGGATCTCTACTACCCATTCCTTGGCCTGCATGACGACACCTCCTTTTCCGTTCCTTCCTCCACCATCTCTCACTTGGCGGGTTCCCGTGCCACCGCCCCGAGGCGGAGGGAGGCGGCGACCGCGTCCGGCAGTTCGTCCAGGCGGTGGGCGGGGAGCTCCAGCGGTGTGACGTCCTCCGCCCAGGGGGCCGCTTCGGCGACGACGGCCCGCGCCTGGCGCTTGGTCAGCCCGTCGCAGGCCCTGATCAGGCCCTCTCGCCAGGTGTTGGCGAGCTTGCCGTGGGCGTTGTCCAGGATGCCCCGCACCAGCCGGCCGGCCGCGTCCTGCGGCATGGGCACCCGTACGGCGTCGACGACCGTGCCGGTCACCTTGATCTCGTAGACCGCCGCCAGCGGGCCGGTGGGGGAGAGGAGCTCGGGCCAGAGGTCGCCGGGATCGGTGCCGGGGCCGCCGAGGGTGGGGAGGGGGGCCGGGAGGAGGAGGCGGACGTGGTCGGCGCGGGTGGCCAGGAGCAGGCGGGGGGTCGACGGTTCCAGGCCGGGGGGGACGGTGATGGCCACGTGGGTGGGGGAGGAGGCGTAGGGCTTGGCCAGCCATACGGCGGGGCGCACGCGGGGGGTCTTGGGGAAGGTGTCCTTTGGCCAGTCGCCTACCAGGAGGGCGGGGGTGAAGCCGTCGTCGCCGGTTCGCGGGGCGGGGGCGCCGGTGGGGCGGGACTCCACCGAGCTGGGGCCGTGGGTGTAGATGGCGGCGGCGAAGCGGTCGGCGCGGGCGGCGGCGGCCGGGCGGCTTCGGGTGGTGGGGCGCAGGATGTAAAGGTCGGCGGCCGAGCCGATCGCCTCGGCGCCGAAATAGCGGTTGAAGTCGGGATACATGGCCTCGGTCACCAGGGCCAGGTCGTGCAGGGCGGCCTGCACCTTGTGGGCCAGCATCGGGCTCCGCTCCCCGGCGCCGTACGCCAGCAGGACGCGCCCGCGCTCGATGTCGCGCAGCCCCTCAACGGCCCGGGCGGCGAACAGGCCGATGCCCTCGGGGGTGTACGGCGGGTCGGTGATCACGAGGTCCGCCTGCTCGCGGACCGACGGCGGCAGGCCGAGGCGCAGGTCGGCCCAGCGGGTGCGGACCGTCAGCCCCTCCTCGGCGGCCCGCCCGGCGATGTACGCCAGGACGCGCTCGTCGATGTCCACCACCGTCACCTCGGCCTCGGGGTGCAGCCTGGCGACGGCCAGCGACGTGAGGTCGTGGTCCCCCACGCACAGCACCCGCGCCCCGGGCAGCCAGAACCGCGCCCCGAGCAGCAGCGCCCGGCGCACCACCGTGCCGGGGGTCGCGGACACGTGGTCCAGCGCCTGGCGCCCGCGCGGCGCCCCCGCGATCAGCCCGGCCATCCGCTCCACCGCGCCGGGATGCCGGTCGAGCAGGTGACCCACCGGGTCGGTGAGCCCGCCCGCCGGGTCGCGCAGCCCCCGGTACGCTGCCGCCCGCGCGGGCGGCAGCCGGAAGCGGTCACCGGAGCGCTGCGGCCCGAGCTCGCGCAGCAGGGCCTCGACGCCGCGCCGGGAGGTGGCGGTGACCCGCACCAGGTCGGCGAGGGTCCACCACGAGCCGTCGGACAGCAGCCCGAGCGCGTCGCGCAGCCGCCGCGCGTCCACCCCGGCCTCGGCCAGCAGCCTGCTCACACCCTCGGACTCCTCCATTCCGCAACCCTATCGGCGGCCGCGCGCCGCGATCTCCGGCCTGTGGACGACGCCCGGCGTGTCCGGCTGCGCGGGGGGTACCCGGCGCGGCTACAATCCCCGGGGCGCGTCACGAGGAGTGCGCGTCACCTCACAGACCGTGCCGGGGGGCAGGGGAGTGCGGGAGAGCGGGGAACATGGGGGACGGTCGTGCTGCACGGTGTCGACGTGTCGAACTGGCAGGGTTCGGTGGACTGGGCGGAGCACGCCGGAGACGGGGTCGACTTCGGGTTCGCCAAGGCGAGCGAGGGGACCGGGTTCACCGACAAGTGGTTCGCGCGCAACTGGCTCGCCATGCGGGAGAACTGGCTGGTCTGCGGGGCGTACCACTTCGGGCACCCGAAGGCCGACCCGGTCGACCAGGCCCGCCACTTCCTCGACGTGGTGGACGCCGCCGGGGGCCTGCGCCGCGGCGACCTGATCGCGCTGGACCTCGAACGGTCGGGCCATCTGCCGCCGCGTGAGGTGGCGGCGTTCGCCCGCCGCTGGTGCCACGTGATCTCCCTGGTCACCGGCGTCCGCCCGCTGATCTACACGTTCATGGCGTTCGCCAGGCGCGGCTACTGCCAGGGCCTCGGGGACTACCCCCTGTGGATCGCCGCCCCGAGCCGCCCCAAGGGCCACCCGGTGGTCCCGCCGCCCTGGGAACGGTGGACCATCCACCAGTACGCCCACGGCTCGACCGACCGCAACGTGTTCCGCGGCTCCCGCGCGCAGCTCGCCGAGCTCGGCTACCGGCCCCGCCGCCGCGACGCCTGACCGGGCCGCGCGCGGAACCGAGCGGAGATAACCGGAGGCGATTCGGCGGTACCATCGGGCACGATAGTCGGAACCCTTCTAGACCTTGGAGTGACCGTGTCCGCCGCCCTCGAAGTACGCATCACCCTCGCCGGAGCCGAGCGTGTGGTGGCGGGCGGGACGACGGCGGGCGAGGCGCTCGGCGCGGACGGGCGCATCGTGATCGCGGCCCGGATCAACGGCGAGCCGCGCGACCTCGCGGCCGAGGTGGCCGACGGCGACGTCGTCGAGCCGATCGAGATCTCCTCGGGCGACGGCCGGGCCATCCTGCGCCACTCCACCGCGCACGTCATGGCGCAGGCCGTGCAGGAGCTGTTCCCCGAGGCCAGGCTGGGCATCGGCCCGCCGGTCGAGAACGGCTTCTACTACGACTTCGACGTCGAGCGGCCGTTCACCCCCGACGACCTCAAGCGGGTCGAGAAGCGCATGCGCGAGATCGTCAAGCAGGGCCAGCTGTTCGCCCGCCGTCCGGTCTCCGACGACGACGCCCGCGCCGAGCTGGCCGGCGAGCCGTACAAGCTGGAGCTGATCGGCATCAAGGGCGGCGCGGCCGACGAGGAGAGCGTCGAGGTGGGCGGCGGCCAGCTGACCATCTACGACAACCTCGACGCGTCCACCGGCGACCTTCGCTGGAAGGACCTGTGCCGCGGCCCGCACGTGCCCACCACCCGCGCCATCCCGGCGTTCAAGCTGATGCGCTCGGGCGGCGCCTACTGGCGCGGCAGCGAGAAGAACCCCCAGCTCCAGCGCATCTACGGCACCGCGTGGGAGACCCGGGACAAGCAGGACGAATACCTCCACCTGCTGGAGGAGGCCGAGAAGCGCGACCACCGCAAGCTGGGCGCCGAGCTCGACCTGTTCTCCTTCCCGAACGAACTCGGCTCGGGCCTCGCGGTGTTCCACCCCAAGGGCGGCGTGATCCGCCGCGTCATGGAGGACTACTCCCGGCGCAGGCACGAGGAGGCGGGGTACTCCTTCGTGAACACCCCGCACATCACCAAGGAGAACCTCTTCCAGATCTCCGGGCACCTCGGCTGGTACGCCGACGGCATGTTCCCGCCCATGGAGCTGGAGGGCGCGCGGTACTACCTCAAGCCGATGAACTGCCCCATGCACAACCTGATCTTCAGGTCCCGGGGGCGTTCCTACCGTGAGCTGCCGCTGCGGCTGTTCGAGTTCGGCAGCGTGTACCGCTACGAGAAGTCCGGCGTCGTGCACGGCCTGACCCGCGTGCGCGGCATGACCCAGGACGACGCGCACATCTACTGCACCCGCGACCAGATGCAGGACGAGCTGAAGAGCCTGCTGCGGTTCGTGCTCGGCCTGCTGCGCGACTTCGGCCTGGAGGACTTCTACCTCGAGCTGTCCACCCGCGACCCCGACAAGTCCATCGGCACCGACGAGGTGTGGGCCGAGGCCACCGCGGCGCTGCGCACGGCCGCCGAGTCCGAGCACCTTGAGCTGGTGCTGGACGAGGGCGGCGCGGCGTTCTACGGGCCGAAGATCTCGGTGCAGGTGAAGGACGCCATCGGGCGCACCTGGCAGATGTCGACCATCCAGGTCGACCTCAACCTGCCCGACCTCTTCGAGCTGGAGTTCCAGGGTGCGGAGGGCGCGCGGGAGCGGCCCGTCATGATCCACCGGGCGCTGTTCGGCTCGATCGAGCGCTTCTTCGGCGTCCTGGTCGAGCACTACGCCGGCGCGTTCCCCCCGTGGCTGGCGCCGGTGCAGGTGGTCGGCATCCCGATCTCCGACTCCCATGTGCCCTACCTCAACGACGTGGCCAAGCGGCTGCGCGAGCGGGGCATCCGGGTCGAGATCGACGCCTCCGCCGACCGCATGCAGAAGAAGATCCGCAACGCGCAGAGGTCCAAGGTCCCGTACATGCTGCTCGCCGGGGACGACGACGTGTCCCAGGGCGCGGTCTCCTTCCGGTACCGCAGCGGCGAGCAGAAGAACGGCGTCTCGATCGACGACGCCGTCGCCGAGATCGCCGACGCCGTGGAGCGCCGCCTCCAGGTGTGACCCGCGCGCACGCGGCACCGTCCCCCAGGGGCGGTGCCGCTGTGCCGGTCGTCCTATGCTGCAAGGCATGCAGGAGCCGATTCAGCAGTCAGGTGCCGGGGACCCCGACAACTTCCAGCGTCTGTGGACCCCCCACCGCATGGCCTACATCAAGGGAGAGAACAAACCCTCGGGAACCGGTCCCGGGGAGGGCTGCCCGTTCTGCGCCATCCCCCAGATGACCGACCAGGAAGGCCTGATCGTCGCCCGCGGCTCCTCCGTCTTCGCCGTGCTCAACCTCTACCCCTACAACTCCGGCCACATGATGGTCTGCCCCTACCGCCACGTGGCCGACTACGTGGACCTGGACGACGCCGAGACCGCCGAGCTGGCCGACTTCACCAAGCGCGCCATCCTGTCGCTGCGCAAGGCCAGCGGCGCCCAGGGCTTCAACGTCGGCATGAACCTCGGCCACGTGGCCGGCGCCGGCATCGCGGGCCACCTCCACCAGCACGTCGTCCCCCGCTGGGGCGGCGACACCAACTTCATGCCCGTGGTGGGTCACACCAGGGTGCTGCCCCAGCTGCTGCTGGACACCCGGGACATGCTCGCCGGCGCCTGGCCGTCCTGACGGTCAGGTCGCGGCGGGCTGGAGCACCGCCGCGCTGGACGCCGGGGGGACCGGCGTGAGGGCGCGCACGCCCGCGGCCATCACCAGGGGGACGGCCAGGGCGAGGGCCATGGACAGGACGGCCGCGCCGGAGTCGTTGACCAGCATGCCGACCACGCCGCTGACCAGCGCGCCGATCAGGCCGGCGCGCAGCATGGGGGCGCGCTCGAACACCGCGGGCAGCAGGCCCGCGCTGGCGGCGCCGGGGCGCAGCACGGCGAAGACCAGGAACGCCAGGGCGGCGATGACGATCGGCATGAGGTTGGGGGACAGCAGCGTGCTCAGCATGGCCCCCAGTTTGCGCAGGATCACCGGCAGGAAGGTGCCGTCCAGGACCTGACCGGCGAACCGGCCGAGGTGGGTCTGGGAGCCGGGCGGCCGCAGGTGGTCCAGGAACGCGATGCCCATCACGGCGACGCCGCCCGCCACGCAGAACGCCCCGAGCCTGACGACCGACACCCGCTTGCCCGCCACCAGCAGCGCCGCCACCGCGATCCCCGGCACGAACGCGATCACGCCGCCGAAGTCGCTGCCGACGCCCGGCCAGCCGTCCAGGATCATCGCGAACCCGCCGAGCCCGGCCACCAGCGCCACCGCGACGGTGCGGTGCCCGGCCCGCACCAGCCCGTCGGCCACCACCGTGGTCAGCAGCAGCACGGCCGTGGCGAGCAGCGCGAACGGGATGTTGCCGAGGCCGTAGTACCGCGCCCCGACCACCCCGGTGTACCCCATCAGGCTGTTGAGCTGCAGCGGTGTCCCGGTCAGCAGGTCGGCCAGCAGCACGGCGGCCGTCACCGCGGCCACCACCGCCGACGCCCCGAGCACCCCGGACGGCGCGGCCCGGCCCCGGCGCCGCGCCCACAGCGCGGGCGCCGCCAGCGCGAGGCCCGTCAGCGCGGCCGCGCAGGCCAGGACGCCACCCGCCAGCGCGACGGCGGGCACGGCCGCCCGTTCCCACGGCGTGAGGTTGACGAGATAGGTGGACACCGGCAGCGACGCCAGCGCCAGCGCCGCGACCCGCACCCCGCCGAGCCCGCGGCGCCGCCGCAGCAGCAGGAACGCGATCCCGTAGAACAGCACCTGGAGCACCGCCAGCGCGGTGAAGAAGCCCCCGCCGAGCGTGCGGATGGTCTGCCCGGCGACGTCGGCCCGGCGCAGCGCCTCGGCGCCCTCGGTCAGCGGCGTCGCGCGCCCCGCCCGCCACGCGCCGCCGATCACCGTCGGCGGCACGCCGATCCCGGCGGCGTCGAGCATGGTGGCCGTGATGTCCGGGAGGATCACCATGTCGTCCCGGTGCGTGGACGCCGCCCCGAGGAAGTGCCCGGCGGCGTCCCCGGCGCCGGGCCGCCACATGGCGACCCGCAGGTGCGGCTCGGAGCCGTGGTCGGCGAGGCCGGCGACCAGGACGGCGGTGCCCGGCGCGAGCCGGGACAGCACGGTGCCCGTGGCGGCGTCGGCGGAGCGCAGGGCGGCCGTGCGGGCCGCGGGGGAGAGCTTCTCCGGGAGCGGGGACAGCAGCTCGCCGTCGAGGTAGGGGCGGATCAGGGCGTCGACGTCGACGGCGAGGAACCGGCAGCCGGACCAGTCGGCCAGCTCGCCGGGCGTCTCGGCGTAGCGGTCCACCCGTCCCTTGCGGTCGGCGAGCGCGAGCACCGCGCCGTGCCCCACCGCCGTGGTGCACTGCCCGGCCGCGTGCGCGGCGTCGCCGAGCGTGCCCGCGTACGCGGCGTCCCGCACCGTCCACAGCCAGTCGAACCCGGGGATGACCGCGCCGCCGCCCTCCCGGTCGAACCGGGGCGGCGGCCCGCAGCGGGACCCCACCGAGGACCGCACGCCCGCCGAGACGGTCAGCCAGCCGTCGTAGGGGCAGGTGATCCGCCCGACCGACCGCACCGACAGCGACCCGACGGCGCTGCCGCCCGCCAGCCGCCAGAGATTGGGGGTGTCGGTGGCGTTCACGTCGTCCCAGTGGAGCCCGGGGACGCCGATCAGCGCGACCGGTCCCCCCGGATCGTCGGCCAGGGCCGCCTGGGCAGGGACGCCGACCAGCCCCATCAGGACCACGGCCACCGCGACAAGCGCCCGCCTCACCACTGACCTCCTACGCCCTGACCACCGAGAATCCCTGGAACCGTACGGGAAAGCCCCCCGGCCGGTCCAGGGAACGCCGATGAACACCGCCCGAACCCGCGGGCCGGGCGGTGCCGACCGGTCAGGGAAGGGTGGTGGTGGCGGGGAGGCTCTCGTTGCCCAGGCGGTCCAGGGCCGTGATCAGGTAGGTGCCGCCCTGCTTGGCGGCGATGGCGGCGCCCGCGCCGGAGACGGACGGGAGCACGGCCAGGAGGTTGCGGGGGTCGTCGACGGCGCACGGGGCCGAGGCGGGGTCGCTCACCCGGTAGACGGCGTAGGAGCGGGCGCCGGGGGCGGGCCGCCAGGACAGGGTGCCCGCGGCCGCCTTCAGGCCGGTGGGGGCCGCGGGGCGCGCGCCGCCCCTGGCGGGCATCAGGGGGAGCAGCGCGGGGCGGCTGTAGTGGTCGGTGGCGATGCGGTCGAGCACGCCGAGGGGGTTCTTCAGCATCTGGGTGGCGCTGAAGTAGACGTCGCCCATCACCTCGGGCCGCTTGCGGTTGAGGGTGAGGTGGGCGGGCAGCTCGCCCGGCTTGGTCCAGGCGGCGGTGTCCTTGGTGCCGACCCGGTAGAGGGCCTGGCCGATGTAGAGGTGGACGCCGGTGCCCTTGACCTGGTTCGCCCACCAGGGGACCAGCTTGGCGTAGTCGGCGGCGGCGAAGCCGCGCGGCCAGTACAGCTGCGGCATGATGTAGTCGACCGAGCGGGCCTTGATCCACGCGCGGGCGTCGGAGTAGATGGCGTCGTACGCCGACAGCCCCTTGGTGTCGGACCCCGCCGGGTCGTTGGACTTGTTGCGCCAGATGCCGAACGGGCTGACCCCGAACTTCACGTACGGCTTGGCGGCGTGCACCGCCTGCCCCACCTCGGCGATGAGTTTGTTGACGTTGTCCCGGCGCCACGAGGCCAGCGACCTACCCTTGCCGTACTTTGTAAAGGCGGCCTGGTCGGCGAACGGCACCCCGCTCACCGGATAGGGGTAGAAGTAGTCGTCGAAGTGCACCCCGTCGACGTCGTACCGCCGCACCACGTCATCGACGATCTTGACGGTGTGCTCCCGCACCTGGGGCAACCCAGGGTTGTAATACGCCTTGCCCTGATATTTCACGACCCACGAGGGGTGCTGGCGCGCCGGGTGCGACGCCGGCAGCCGGGACAGGTCCGCGGTGGCCGCCGCGCGGTACGGGTTGAACCACGCGTGGAACTCCAGGCCGCGCTTGTGCGCCTCATCGATCAGGAACGGCAGCGGGTCCCAGCCGGGGTTCTTCCCCACGGTGCCGGTGAGCCACTGCGACCAGGGCTCGTACGGCGAGGCGTACAGCGCGTCCGAGGCCGGGCGCACCTGGACGAACACCGCGTTGAAGTGGCGCCGCACGGCGGCGTCGAGGATCTTGACGTAGTCGGCGCGCTGCCTCTCCTCGGTGAGCCCTGGCTTGGACGGCCAGTCGAGGTTGTGCACGGTCGCGATCCAGACGCCGCGCAGCTGCCGCTTGGCCGGGGTCGCGTTCACCTGGCAGGCCTCGGAGAAGGCGGCGCGGCGCGCGGCCGGGGTGGCGTCGCCGTCCGCCGTCGAACGGCCTGGTCCGAAGGTGTACGCGACGCCCGTGGTGGCCGCCGCCAGAGCGGCGGCGGCGAGCAAGGGCCGAAGTCCGTTTCGCATGGGACCTCAGTCTGGCATCGGCAAAGGAATGGTAAGGGCGAATAACCGAAATCGTTCTGTGATGCCATCGTGACTTTCGTGGCCCCTGTGACTGCCGGGACCCATGATGTCGTCATCCCCGCCGCGGCGTGCGCCGCCGGCCGGTACGGTGACCGGCCGGCGCGCACGGCGGCTAGTCGGACGCCGCCCTGAGCTTGTCGGCCATGTGGGACGGCAGCGGCTCGTACCTCAGGAAGGTACGGCTGAAGGTCCCGGTGCCGTGCGACATGGAGCGCAGGTCGATGGCGTACCGGGTGATCTCCAGTTCCGGCACCTCGGCCCGCACCAGCGTGCGCCCGGTGCCCACCGGCTCGGTGCCGAGCACGCGCCCTCGCCGCGACGACAGGTCGGACATGACCGCGCCGACGTGCTCGTCCGCCACCAGCACCGACACCTCGTCCACCGGCTCCAGCAGCAGCGCGGGCACCTTGGCCGCCGCCTCCTTCAGCGCCAGCTGGCCCGCGATCTGGAAGGCCATGTCGGAGGAGTCCACCGAGTGCGCCTTGCCGTCGTACAGCGTCACCCGGATGTCGACCACGGGATACCCGGCCAGCACGCCGCGCTCCATCTGCGCGCGCACGCCCTTCTCGACCGAGGGGATGAACTGCCGCGGCACCACGCCGCCCACGATCTTGTCGACGAACTCCAGCCCGCTGCCCGACTCCAGCGGCTCCACCTCGACGTGGCAGATGGCGTACTGCCCGTGCCCGCCGGTCTGCTTGACGTTGCGGCCCATGCCCTGCGCCTTGCCGCCGAACGTCTCGCGCAGCGGCACCCGCAGGTCGATGCGCTCCACCTCCACGCCGTGCCGCTTGGACAGGTGGTCGAGCAGCACGTCGGCGTGCGCCTCGCCCATGCACCACAGCACCAGCTGCCGCGTCTCGGCGTTGTTCTCCAGCCGCAGCGTCGGGTCCTCGGCCACCAGGCGGCCGAGGGCCTGGGACAGCTTGTCCTCGTCGGCCTTGGACTTGGCCCGGATGGCGACCGGCAGCAACGGCTCGGGCATCGCCCAGGACGTCACCAGCAGCGGATGGTCCTTGTCCGACAGGGTGTCGCCGGTCTCGGCCCTGCCGAGCTTGGCGACCGCGCAGATGTCGCCCGCGATGCACTTGGCGGCGGTGCGCTGGGTCTTGCCGAGCGGTGTGGACAGCGAGCCGATGCGCTCGTCCAGGTCGTGGTCCTCGTGGCCGCGCTCGGCCAGGCCGTGCCCGGACACGTGCACCGTCATGTCGGGCCGCAGGGTGCCGGAGAAGACCCGCACCAGGCTGATGCGGCCCACGTACGGGTCGCTGGTGGTCTTGACGATCTCGGCGACCAGCGGGCCGTCGGGGTCGCAGGTCAGGCCGGACGCGGGACGGCCGTCGATGGTGGTGATCTCGGGCAGGGGGTGCTCCATGGGGGAGGGGAAGCCCTGTGTCATGATCTCCAGGAGCTCCTGCATGCCCACCACGGGCCCGGACCCGGGGGCGGCGCAGGTGGCGAGCAGGGGGTAGAAACCGCCCCGCGCGACGGCCTTCTCCAGGTCGTCGATCAGGATCTTGGTGTCGATCTCCTCGCCGGAGAGGTAACGGTCCATGAGGGACTCGTCCTCGCTCTCCTGGATGATCCCCTCGATCAGCGAGCCCCGGTAGGTGTCGATCTGGTCCTGGTAGGCCGGGCCCGGGTCGTTCTCGCTGCGCGAACCGGTCGCGTAGTTGAAGAATTTCTGCGACAGCAGCCCGATCAGGCCGTTGACGTGCCCGTTGGTCACCACGGGGAGGTACAGGGGTGCCACGCCGTCGCCGAAGACGTCCTGGCAGGTGGCCACGACGTCGTCGAAGTCGGCGCGCTGGTGGTCGATCTTGGTGACCACGACCGCCCTCGGCATGCCGACCGAGGCGCACTCGTCCCAGAGCATGCGCGTCAGGCCGTCCACGCCCTCGGCCGCCGACACCACGAACAGCGCCGCGTCGGCCGCGCGCAGGCCCGCCCGCAGGTCGCCGACGAAGTCCGCGTACCCGGGGGTGTCCAGCAGGTTGATCTTGATGCCGTTGTGCGTGAGCGGCGCCAGGCACAGGTTGACCGAGCGCTGCTGGCGCACCTCCACTTCGTCGAAGTCGCTGACCGTGGTGCCGTCCTCCACGCGTCCCGCGCGCTGGACGGTGCCGGTCGCGGCCAGCAGGGCCTCGACCAGCGTGGTCTTCCCGGCTCCGGAGTGGCCGACCAGCACGACATTGCGTACCGCATCCGGCCGGTCGGCCGAGGGTGCTCTGCCCGCGGCTCCCGATGTCGAACCCGTGGTTCTTTCCGGCACGTCGCCTCCCGCGTCTCGCCGTGAGATGCGGCCGCGCGCGGCCACATCGTCCGCCGCCGCGCCCGCCGCCCGATAGAGCGCGGTGCACTACACCCTTTACCTCCACCGCGCGGATCACAAGAGGCGAAAGGCAAAAGTGCTCGGCAAACAGGATCCGGCCGTTAATCCGGTCGGCCTGGTTTGTCCCTCTCGTCCCTCCCTTACCCGTTCAAAGGCGTATCGCACCAGGTGGTCGCTCCCGTGGCCGGTCATAACGGCGGCCCCCCGATGGCCTACCATCGGAGCGCGATGTTGAAGCTCCTGCGCCCCGCCGTCACCCGCGTGCTGACCCCGATCGGCCGGGCGCTGGCCCGGCGCGGCGTCAGCCCCAACGTGATCACCGCGCTCGGCACGCTCGGCGTGGCCGCGAGCGCCCTGTTCTTCTATCCCCGCGGCGAGCTGTGGTGGGGCTCGGTGGCCATCACGGTGTTCGTCCTCGCCGACCTTCTGGACGGCGTGCTGGCCCGCATGGTGGGCAGCGGCAGCACGTGGGGCGCGTTCCTGGACTCCACGCTGGACCGCGTCGGCGACGCGGCCATCTTCTCCGGGCTGATCCTCTACTTCATGGCGACCGGCGAGCGGGTCCTCGCGGGCGTCGCGCTGTTCTGCCTGGTCGCCGGGGCCGTGGTGTCGTACGCCAAGGCGCGGGCCGAGGGGCTCGGGCTGACGTGCGACGTCGGGCTGGCCGAGCGGTCCGAGCGGCTGCTGGTGGTGCTGGTCGCGGCCGGGCTGTCCGGGCTCGGCGTGCCGTACATCCTGCCCGTCGGGCTGTGGCTGCTGGCCGCCGCGAGCGCGTTCACCGCCGGGCAACGGATTCTTCACGTGTACCGCCAGACGGTGCCAACATGAACGTAAGACCCTGAGAACTTTTCGCGTCACATTCGGCTTTTCCTATTTCGGGGGTGACCTCACGTTGGCCGACCGGCTCGTCGCCTGGGCCTACCACCTCGGCTGGGTGCTCGCGCCCAAGCTGCCCGAGGCGCTGGTCGCATGGGCGTTCCGCCTCATCGCGGACGTGATGTGGTGGCGGCACGGCAAGTCCGTGCGGCGCCTGGAGTCCAACCTCGCCCGGGTGACCGGCAAGGACGCCGCCGATCCGTCCGTCCGCGACCTCAGCCGGGCGGGCCTGCGGTCCTACTTCCGCTACTGGATGGAGGCGCTGCGGCTGCCCGCCATCTCCAAGGAGCGCATCCTCTCCGGCACCCGGCACATCGGCGGGGAACAGATCTTCGACACCGTGGACGGCGGGCGGGGCATCGTGCTCGCCCTGCCGCACATGGGCAACTGGGACCTCGCGGGCGCCTGGCTCATCCACTGCGGCTACCCGTTCACCACGGTGATGGAGCGGCTCAAGCCCGAATCGCTCTTCGACCGGTTCGTGGCGTTCCGGGAGAGCCTCGGGATGGAGGTGCTGCCGCTGACCGCCAAGGGCGGCGGCACCGCGCACGCGTTCGGCGTCCTCGCCCAGCGGCTGCGCGCCGGGCGGGCGATCTGCCTGCCCGCCGAGCGCGACCTGACCGAGCGGGGCGTCCAGGTCGACTTCTTCGACGGCGCCACCCGCATGGTCGCCGGGCCCGCCCTGCTGTCCCTGCAGACCGGCGCCCCCCTGCACCCCGCGAGCCTGTGGTTCGACGGCAAGGGCTGGGGCGTGCGCATCCACCCGGAGATCCCCATCCCGGCCGAGGGCTCGCGCCAGGAGAAGGTCACCGTGATGACCCAGGCCATGGCCCGTGCCTTCGAGGAGGGCATCGCCGAGCACCCGGAGGACTGGCACATGCTCCAGCGCATCTGGCTCGACGACCTGGAGCCGCGGTGATCACGGCATGAGGGTCGGCATGGTCTGCCCCTACACCTGGGACGTCCCCGGCGGCGTCATGGCGCACGTCCGGGACCTGAGCGAGGCCCTCATCGAGGACGGCCACCAGGTCTCGGTGATCGCCCCTGCCGGTGAGGACACGCCGCTGCCGTTCTACGTCACCAGCGCCGGTCGCGCGGTCCCGGTGCCGTACAACGGGTCGGTGGCCCGGCTGGCGTTCGGGTTCCTGTCCGCCGGACGGGTGCGGCGCTGGCTCGCCGAGGGCCGCTTCGACGTGCTGCACGTGCATGAGCCCGCCGTCCCGTCGGTCGGGCTGCTGGCCTGCTGGGCGGCGCGTGGGCCCATCGTGGCCACCTTCCACGCGTCCTTCCCGCGCTCGCGGGCCCTGTCGGTGTCGGCGCCGGTGCTGCAGACCGCCCTGGAGAAGATCACCGGGCGGATCGCGGTGTCGGACGCCGCGCGCAAGACCCTGGTGGAGCACGTCGGCGGGGACGCCGTGCTGATCCCCAACGGCGTCACGGTGAACCGCTACGCCGAGGCCGAGCCGCTGCCCGGCTGGGGCCCCGACGGCGGCGTCCTCGGCTTCCTCGGCCGCATGGACGAGTCCCGCAAGGGCCTCCCCGTCCTGCTCGACGCCTTCACCCGTCTGGCCCCGGAACGCCCCGCCCTGCGCCTGCTGATCGCCGGCCCCGGCGACGCCGACGAGGTCCTGTCCAAGGTCCCCGCGGCCCTGCGCGACCGCGTGGGCGTCCTCGGCATGGTCAGCGAGGAGGACAAGGTCCGCGCCTACCACTCGGTGGACGTCTTCTGCGCCCCCAACACCGGCGGCGAGAGCTTCGGCATCGTGCTGGCCGAGGCGATGGCCGCCGGCGCCACCATCCTCGCCAGCGACATCCCCGCCTTCCGCAAGGTCCTCGGCGACGGCAAGGCGGGCGCCCTGTTCACCACCGGCGACCCTGCCTCGCTGGCCGCCGGCGCCGCGGCCCTCCTGGACGACCCGGCCCGCCGCGCCGACCTGTCCGCCGAGGCTCGCCTGGCCGTCCGCGCCTACGACTGGTCCACCGTCGCCCGCGACGTCGTCCGCGTCTACGAGACCGTCACCGCCGGCACCACAGGCGTGGAGGCCGACGACCCGCCGCGTCCCCGTGAGGCCCCGGGCTGGCTCGCCGGCACCGGCGCCCGGGTCCGCGACACCGTGCGCTCCCGCCTGGGCGGCGCCTCGTGACGACCCCGATGATCCTGCTGGTGGTGGGCGTCGCCGTGGTGCTCGCCGCCGTGTACGTCTCCTGGCGGGCCGGGCGGCTCGATCGCCTGCACATCCGGCTGGAGAGCGCGAGGGAGGCGCTGGACGCGGCGCTGGTGCGGCGTGCCGCCGTCTGCATGGAGCTGGCCGCCTCCCGGATCCTGGACCCCGCGACGAGCCTGCTGCTGGCGGCGGCCACCCACGAGGCCCGGACGGCGGGGCCCGAGGAACGGGAGCACGCCGAGAGCGACCTGTCCAGGGCCCTGCGGGCGGTGGTGGACCAGGAGCGGTTCAGGGAACGGATGGCCGAGACGCCGGCGGGGCCGGAGCTGCTGGCCGAGCTGGACTCGGCGGTGACGAAGGTGGTCTACTCCCGGCGGTTCTACAACAACGCCGTCGGCGTCACCCGGCAGGCCCAGCGCCGCTGGCTGGCCCGCACCCTGCGCCTGGCGGGGCACACCGAGTACCCCTCGTACTTCGAGATCGACGACGCCGAGCCCGCGGCCCTCGCCGAGCACTGACCCGGCCGGCGAGCTCATTTAATCTCACATGAAACCGTATCGACTGAGAAGATATTGGGTAATGTGTTCCCATGACCGCTGACGTTCCGCACGCGAACCCTGCCTCGCGTGGGACCCATCACCCTGGGGACGCGACACCTTTCGCCCTCGGCCTGCTGCTGCGCCAGGCGCACTGGCGCGCGGCCGCGGTGATGACGGAGGCACTCCGGCCGCTCGGCATAGAGTTGCGGCATTTCGCCGTGCTGATCGTGCTGGCCGACCGCGGGGCCACGGTGCAGCGGGACCTGGCGGCGGCGACGGGGTCGGACAAGGCGGGCATCATGCGGGTCGTGGACGATCTCGAACGCATGGGGCTGGCCGTGCGCAGGAGCGTTCCGGGGGACCGGCGGGTGCGGGCGGTGGAGATCACGCCCCAGGGCACCGAGCTCCTCGACGCGGCCTATGTGGCGGCGGAGCCGCTGGCCGATCGCCTGGTCGCCCAACTCGCGCCCGGCGAGCCCGAGCAGCTGATGGACCTGCTGACCCGTTTCGCCTACCCTCCGGGCTCCGAAGCCTGAGCCCGGCCGCGCGCCGATCATCCCGGGCCTCACCGCGGGAATGCGCCCGGCTCCGGCCGGGCGTGATTCACGATGACCGCCGCGGCCGTTCCCGTACGAGTTTCCTCGCGAGGCCCCCGTAGGCGTCCAGATGGTATTGATTGATACCATCGCGAATGATACCATCGTGAACGTAACGGAATTCGGCACGTGGAGACGGGAGGTGCCGACGTGGACGTCTACGAGGCGGTCAACAGCCGGCGGGCCGTGCGCGGATTCACCGACCGGCCTGTCCCGGCGGAGGTGCTGGAGCGCGTGCTGTCCGCCGCGGCCCGGGCGCCGTCCGGATCGAACATCCAGCCCTGGCACGTCTACGTACTGACCGGCGGGCCGCTGGCCGAGCTCAAGAGACGCGCGCTGGAGCGCCTGGCCGCGGGCGACCCCTGGGACGAGCGCGAGTACGAGATGTACCCACCCGTACTGAAGTCCCCCTACTGCGAACGCCGATCGGCCTTCGGCCGGGAGCGCTACGGCGCACTCGGCATCGCGCGCGAGGACTGGGAGGCGCGCCACAGGGCCGCCGCCGCGAACTGGGACTGCTTCGGCGCCCCCACCGCCCTGTTCTGCTACATCGACCGCGACATGGGCCCGCCCCAATGGGCCGACGTCGGCATGTACCTCCAGACCGTCATGCTGCTGCTCCGCGCCGAAGGGCTGCACAGCTGCCCGCAGATGGCGTGGTCGGTGTATCGCGAGACCGTCGCGGAGGTCCTGTCACCCCCGGACGGGCTCGTCCTCTTCTGCGGCATGTCGATCGGGTTCGAGGACGTCACGGTGGGTCACGTCCGTACGGGCCGGGCGCCGCTCGGGGAGACGGTCACGTTCGTCCCCGAGTTCGACGGCCGCACGCCGCCGCGGCCGATCCACGCGCACCACGAGATCGCACGCGTCCGCTCCGGCGGGCGTGAACTGGCCGTGGCCACATCACGAGGAGAGACATGAGCGACCGGTTCCGCCTCGACGCCGACCTGACGATCGACCGCCTCGGCTTCGGCGCCATGCGCCTGCTCCAGGGCGGTCCGGGCACCCGCGACCCCGGGTCCGCCCGCGCCGTGCTGCGCCGCGCCGTCGAGCTCGGCGTCGACCACATCGACACCGCCGGCTTCTACGGCGACCGGAACGGCTCGGTGCGCGCCAACACCGTGATCCGCGAGGCCCTGTCCCCGTACCCGGACGCGCTGGTCGTCGCCACCAAGGTCGGCCCGGTCTTCGGTCCCGGCGGTCCCCGCCAGGGCACCGCCGCCGAGCTCCGGCCCCAGGTCGAGGCCGACCTCGCGAGCCTCGGCCTGGATCGCCTCGACCTGGTCTACCTGCGCGTCGGCACGACGGAACCCCCGCACGGCGAGTCGCTCGCCGAACGCTTCGAGGCGCTCGCCGCGTTGCGCGAGGAGGGCCTGATCCGCCACCTGGGCATCAGCAACGTCGATGCCGGCCATCTCGCCGAAGCCCGCGCGATCGCCCCTGTCGCGGCCGTCCAGAACAACTTCCACATCGCCAACCGCGACGAGACGGCCGTCCTCGCGGCCTGCGCGCGGGCCGGCATCGCCTTCGTCCCCTTCTTCCCCCTCGGCGGCGGAGCGGACCTCGGCGACCCCCGCCTGGTCAAGGTCGCCGCACGGCACGGCGCCACCCCCCGTCAGATCGCCCTGGCCTGGCTGCTGGCCCTGTCCCCGGTCGCCCTGGCCATCCCGGGAACCGGCTCGGTGGCCCACCTGGAGGAGAACCTCACCGCCCGGTCGATCACCCTCACCGAGGAGGACATCGTCGACCTCGCCTGATCGCAGAAGCCCCCGGCCCGTCGGTGTCCTGGTGAGAGAGGACGGATCATGAGTGTGAGACAGCGCCGGAGATCGCCCTTCCCGGCTCTCAACGGCGTCGGCGAGGACGGCCCGCCGAGCGGTCACGGCGATGAGCGGCGTCACCCCATGCCGGGCGACGAGGGCACGCGCTCCTCGTCATCGGGCCGGCCGGGCGAGGGCCTGCGCGCCCTTCCCCGTCCCGTGGCGGCGGTGGTGGGGGGCGGCGGGGTGCTCGGGGCCGCGCACGTCGGTGCCGGATACGCGCTGGAGGAGCGCGGATTCGTCCCCGACCTGATCATCGGAACCTCGGTCGGCGCCCTCAACGGCGCCATCGCGGCCGCCCACCCCGGCCGGGCCGCGCTGCGGCTGGAGCGTGTGTGGACCCAGGCACGTCGCCGTGAGGTGTTTCCCCTCGGCTACATGTCCTCGCGGGCCGGCCTCTTCGCCGATCACGGCCTGCGCCGGCTGATCGCCGAGGCCGGGCTGCCGCGGCGGATCGAACAGCTGGAGATCCCCTTCATCGCGGTGGCCATGGACCTGATCACCGGCGCTCAGGTGCCGCTCGACGAGGGAGATCTCGAGTCCGCGCTGCTGGCCAGCGCGGCCATTCCCGGGGTCCTGCCCCCGGTGGAACGGGAGGGCCGCACGCTCGTGGACGGCGGGGTGACTGCCTTCGTCCCGGTACGGGCGGCCCTGGAGGCGGGGGCGGCCAGCGTGGTGGTGCTGTCGACGGGGCCGTCGAGCCGGCCGCTGCGCCCGGCCGTCCCGCCCTGGCGGGCCGGCGCGGTCGCCGCCCGGGCGGGGCTGCTGCTGTTGCACCATCAGATCGAGCGCGACCTGCACGAGGCATCCGAACGGATTCCCACCGTCGTGCTGCCGACCGGCGTCGAGACCTGGCCCGCTCCGTGGGACTTCAGCCACTCCCAGCGCCTGATCCATACGGCTTCCCTCGCCGCGGGCCGTTTCATCGACGGGCTGCGCGTCGGCGGCCCCGGCCTGTATCGGGCCGACGGTCCTCCCGCGGCATCGGCCGTCCCGGACCGGTCACGGACGGCCATCCGATGAGCACCGTCGCGTTCCTCAACATCGCCATGCACGGGCACATCAACCCGACGCTGCCGCTCGTGGCCGAGCTCGTCCGCCGTGGCCACCGCGTCACGTACCACACCTCGCCCGCGTTCGCGCGGGAGATCGAGGCCACCGGCGCGACCGTGTACCTCTACCCCAAGGGCGACCGGCCGCTCGCCGATCCGCCGATGCCGGTCACGATGCTGGACGGGCTCGCGCGCACCGCCGTCGGCCTGCTGCCGTCGGTGCTCTCCGATCTGCGGCGCGTCCGGCCCGACCTGATCGCCCACGGCGCCGCCTGCCCCTGGGGCGCGGTCGCCGCCCGCGAACTCAAGGTGCGGGCGGCGGCGTTGTTCACCACGTTCGCGTTCAACCGGCACGTGACCAGCCCCACCCGCGCCTCGTGGGAGCTGCTGGCCACGGCCCGGCCCCGCGACGTCCGGGGCTACCTGCGGTCGCGGCGGGAGCTGTCCCGCCGCTACGACACCCGCGGGCTGCCGCCGCTCGACCTGCTGAACGTGCGCCAGCCGCTCAACCTGGTCTTCACCTCGCGCGCGTTCCAGCCCGGCGCTCACGCCTTCGGCCCGTCGTACCGGTTCGTCGGCCCCAGCCTCGGCGCCCGTCCTCCCGACCCGTCGTTCCCGGCCGATCGCCTGCGCGACCCGGTGCTCTACGCCTCGCTGGGCACGGTGTTCGACGGCGGCCCGCGACTGCTGCGCGACTTCGCCACCGCGCTCGCGCCGCTGGGCGGCACCGTGGTCGTCTCCACCGGGCGGACCGACCCGGCCGCGCTGGGGCCGCTGCCGGTCAACGTGCTCGCCCGCCGCTCCGTGCCGCAACCCGAGGTACTGGCCCGCGCCGCGCTGTTCGTCACCCACGGGGGGATGAACAGCGTCAACGAGGCCATGTACGCCGGGGTCCCGGTGCTGGTGGTCCCCCAGGGCGCGGATCAGCCGCTGGTGGCCCGGCGGGTGGCCGAGCTCGGCGCGGGCCTGTCGATCCGCACCGAGGACGCCGCCGTCGAAACCGTGAACGCCCTAGCCCGGCGCCTGCTCGGCGACCCGCGCTTCCGGGCCGCCGCGGCCACCCTGCGGGTCGCCCAGCGCGAGGCCGGCGGCTGCCGGCGCGCCGCCGACGAAATCGAGCACTACCTGCGCCGGACCGGCCGGCCCGTCCCGGCGCACGCGCCACAGGGACGCTGAGCGATGTCACCGCTCGTCGTCGTCCTGCTGCTGTCCGCCGGGCTGTCGGAGTCCGCCGGGCGGATCCTGCCCCTGGTGGCTCCCCGGTCCGGCGTGTCGCGGTCCGGCGCGGCCGGGCTGCTGCTGACCGGTGCCGTGGTCGAGGGCGCCGTGATCGCGCTGTGGCCGCTGACCGCGGGGATCCTCGCCGAGCTGATGCCGTCCGTCCCGCCGTCGAGCGGTGCCGCGTTGGCCTGGACACCCGGCCGGATCGCCCCGCTGGTTCTCGCCGCCGTCATCGCGTTCCCGCTGCTCGGGCCCTTCCTGCACCTGCTGCTCCTCGCCGGGGCCGGGGCCGGGCTCGCCACCCCGCTCGCCGCGGCGACGGGGCTCGGCTGGTGGGCCGCCGCGGGCTGCGTGGCCGTCGCCGGAGCCGGTCTCGCCGCCACCGTCGAGCTCGTCCGGCGCCTGGTCACGAACATCATGGCCACCGGGACGCGGGAGCCGCTCACATGACCGATTTCCCGCTCCTCGCCCTCGTGCTCGGTCCGGTGCTGCTCGCCGAGGCCCTGCTCGCCCGCCACGAGTTGATGACCTACACCGCCGGCTGGCGAACTCCCGCCACCGACCTCCCCGAGGGCATGCCCTACGCACGTGGCGTGGACCCCGGCGGTCCTCCGGACGCCTACCTGGTCTACCTGGACGGCATCGGGAAACGCCGCTTCCGCGACACCCGTGACGGAGGCCGGCTCGTCGAGGCCCTGATCGCCGGCGCGCCGGAGCTGCGCGTGCTGGGTCAGGTGCAGCCCTACTCCCCGCTGGCCGACCCGCTCGCCGACCGGCCCGTGTGGGAGTGGCTCCGCCACCACATCGGGCTCCTGCTGTTCCTGCACAACGTCATGCAGATCTTCGTCGCCGCCGACCACCGGTACCGTCCCCTGTACAACCGCGCCGTGGGCGACCAGATCGCCCACCAGTTGCGGCGTGCCGGTTACCTGCCCGGCAGCGGCATACCCGTGGTGCTGCTCGGGTACAGCGGTGGCGCTCAGGTCGCCATCGGCGCGGCCGGCGAACTGAACACCCAGCTGCGTGCCCCGCTCCTGCTGATCACTCTCGGCGGTTTCCACAACGGCGCCAACGATCTCACCCACGTCCAGCACCTGCATCAGCTCACCAGCGCCGGCGACCGGATCGAGCGGGTCTCCACCTGGATCTTCCCGCAGCGCCGGCGGCTGCTGCGCCACAGCGGGTGGAACCGGGCCGTCCGCGCCGGAAAGATCACCGTGCACCGGCTCGACCCGGCCACCCACGTCGGGCCGCGCAGCTACATCAGCCCGGAGGCGCTGCTGCCCGACGGCCGCAGCCACCTCGGCCGCACCGCCGACACGGTGATCGCGGTCATTCGTGCCCACCGCGGCGCGACCGCCGCGCCAGTAAGCGCCACGACGGGTCCCCCGGCGCTCGCGGGACCCGTCGCCGGGCACCGGGTCAGACGGTGATCTCGGCCCCCTCACCGATGGACAGCCAGCGGAAGCGTTCCCGCACCTCGGCGGGTGCCGCCGCCAGCTCGCGCTCCACCGCCTCCCGCCCCTCCCGGAAGTGCTGCCAGCCCTCGTAGTGCACCGGCAGGGCCGTACGCGGACGCAGCAGCCCGCACAGCTCCACGGCCTGCGCCGCGGTCATCGTGTACCGCAGCGGCCCGGTGACAGGGAACCGCACCCCGCCGAGGTGCAGCAGCGCCGTGCCCACCTCGAACCGCCCGGCCACCTCCCGCACCCCCGGGTACAGCACCGTGTCCCCGGAGATCCACAGCACGCCGTGCCGCTGCCCCTCCCACTTCAGCGCGAACCCGACCACCTCTCCGGTGATCGGCCCGGACAGCGGCGGTCCGTGCCGCGCGGGCGTGGCGGTGATCTCGACGGCGGGCCGCCCGGGTGCCTCCAGCCGGGTGGACTCCCACGGCGCCAGCGCCCGGGAGGAGCCCCCGAGGCGCCGTGCCCCCGACCGGGTCGTCACCACGACGCCCGCCGACGGCAGCAGGGCCCGGCCCGCGGTGTCCAGGTTGTCGCCGTGGTGCTCGTGGGTGAGCAGCACCGCGTCGATCGGCGGCAGGTCGCCGGCGGGGATCGCGGGCCCGGCCAGCTTGTACGAGGACGTCCCCCAGCCGAAGTCGTAGCGCCGCCCGGGCGGGTCGAACGTCGGGTCGGTGAGCAGCCGCCACCCGTCCACCTCGATCAAGGTGGTGGGGCCGCCGATATGGGTGATCCGCACGTCGGTCATGCGTCACTTCCTCCTGGTACGGGGCGGCCCGCTGCCGGGCCGCCCCGGGAGACGGATTACTTCGCGTGCCGGAGCGCCCAGTCCAGCACGTGATCGGCGATCCCCTCCCACCCGGGCTCGGCCACCAGCAGGTGCCCGCGCCCCTCGTACTCCATGTGCTCGGTGATCGTGTTCGACTTGTAGTGCTTGGCGTTGGACCGCTGCACCGCCGGAGGCATGATGTGGTCCACCTCGCCGGACACGAACAGCAGCGGCGCCCTGGCGTCGTTGTGGTAGTCCACCCAGGTGTCCTGGTGCCCCGGCTGGAGCGTCGCCAGGGCGCTGCCCCACACGATGCCCCCGGGCGCCGGGATGGCGTACCGCTCGTACAGCTCCCGCGCCCGGTCCTCGGGGAAGGTGTTGGTGAAGGCGTAGTTGAACTGCTCGAAGGTGAACCCCACGGCCTTGTGCCGGTTGGCCGGGTTCTTCAGCACCGGGAACAGCGACTTCGCCTGGGACAGCGGCACCACCGCCACCCCCTCGGTGGGCGCCGAGCACAGCGCCACGCCCGCCGCCCCGAAGCCGTGGTCCAGCAGGATCTGCGTGAACGCCCCGCCGGCCGAGTGACCGATGATGATCGGCGGCTTGTCCAGCCCGCGCAGCACCGACTCGAAACCCTCGATGATCTGCGGCACGGTCAGCTTCTCGATCGGCGACGGATCGGCGTTCAGCGCCTCCACCTCCACCTCGAACCCCGGGTAGGGCGGCGCTATGACGCGGAAGCCGCGGCTCTCGTAGTGCGAGATCCAGTTCTCCCAGGATCGAGGTGTGACCCAGAAGCCGTGGACCAGCAGGATGGTGTCGGGAGCTGTCATCGGGGCGTCCTTCCAGAGACGGTTCGCGGGGGTTCGGAGAGGAATTCGAGCAGGTCGGCGTTCAGCTGTTCCTTGTGCGTGTCGGTGACGCCGTGCGGCGCCCCCGGGTAGACCTTGAGCGCGGCGCCCTTGATGCGCGCCGCCGACGCCTTGCCGCCCACCTCGAACGGCACCACCTGGTCGTCGTCGCCGTGCACGACCAGGGTGGGCACGTCGATGCCGTCCAGATCGGGCCGGAAGTCGGTGGCGGAGAACGCCGCGATGCACTCGTACGCGTTGCGGTGCCCCGCCTGCATGCCCTGCGCCCAGAACGCGTCGCGTATGCCCTGCGAGGGGTCGGCCCCCGGCCGGTTGCCGCCGAAGAACGGCCCGTCGGCGAGGTCCCGGTACAGCTGCGACCGGTCGGCCAGCGACCCGGCCCGCAGCGCGTCGAACACCTCGCCCGGGACGCCGCCGGGATTGTCCGCGGTCCTCAGCATGAACGGCGGCACCGCCGACACCAGCACCACCTGCCGCAACCGCCTGGTGCCGTACCGGCCCACGTACCGCGCCACCTCGCCGCCGCCGGTGGAGAACCCGGCCAGCGACACGTCCCGCAGGTCCAGTGCCTCGATCACCGCGGCGAGGTCGTCGGCGTAGGTGTTCATCTCGTTGCCCTGCCACGTCTGCGTGGACCGCCCGTGCCCGCGGCGGTCGTGCGCGACGACCCGGAACCCGCTGGACGCCAGGTGGAGCATCTGCGCCTCCCAGCTGTCCGAGTTCAGCGGCCACCCGTGACTGAGCACGACCGGGCGCCCCTCACCCCAGTCCTTGTAGAAGATCTGCGCTCCGTCCGCGGCGGTGACGAATCCCATGCGGTGCTCCAGGTCGTGGGAATCCAGGGGGCGTCCGACCGCATGATCGTCACCCGCCGCGGACGGCGTCCGCATCCTGTGGAGCACGTAGTCATGACGCGGGCCCGGCCCGCCGCGGGATCAGTCGAGATGTCCCTGGGTGAGCTGCCGCCGGGAGGTGACGCCGAGCTTCCTGAACACCTTCCGCAGGTGGTAGTCGACGGTGTTGGCGCTGATGAACAGATGGGCCGCGATCTCGGCGTTGGTGGCGCCGTCCTTGGCCAGCCGGGCGACCGTGGCCTCCTGCGGCGTGAGGCCGTTCGCGGGCCCCGCCGACCGCGTCTGGGCCTGCTCGCCGGTGGCGAGCAGCTCCTGCCGGGCCCGCCCCGCGAAGCCCGCCGCCCCCGCCGCCTCGAAGAACGCGAGCGCGTCCCGCAGCTGCTCGCGCGCGTCCCGCCGCCGCTTGCGCCGCCGCAGCCACTCGCCGTACAGCAGCCGGGCCCGCGCCAGATCGGCCCGCGCCGGGGTGGTCCCGAGCACCTCGATCGCCTTGCGGTACAACGGCTCGGCGTGCTCCCCGTGCGCCAGCAACGCCTCCGACCGCGCCAGCAGCCCGAGCGCCCACTGCGTCCCGCTGGCCGTCGCCCGCGAGCTCAACGTCCGCAGCGCCGACGTCGCCAGCACCCGGTCCCCGGACCGCAGCGCCGCCTCCACCAGCTCCGGCAGCAACCGCGAATGCACCCCCAGCGCGTCCCCGTCCACCAGCCGGTGCGCCGTGGCGCACGCTCGCGCGTAGTCTCCCCGCCCCATGGCCGAGATCACCGTCCCGATCCACGCGATCGACTCCACCGCCCCGTTCCCGAGCACCAGCGCCGCCTCCCGCGCCCCCCGCAGCACCTCCTCCAGCCGCTCGTCCGTGTCATGCCACGCCAGCAGCTCCGGATGCCGGTAGATCCCCCAGACGTCGTCCGTGGCCCCGATCGCCGACCGGATCTGATGCCCCTCCGCCATCAGCGCGTCCGCCGACGCCAGATCCCCCAGACTCGCGTCCAGCATCGACCAGCAGAACAACGCCGTATCCAGATGCCACAACGCCCCCGCCCTCCGCGCGATCCCCGCCGCCCGCCGCACGATCCCCCCCTGCGCCTCCACATCCCAACTCATCATGGAAAACGTGACCCCCATCACAAACCGCCGCAAAACCACCTCATCCGAAGCCCCCTCCTCCAACAACCCCCAAGCCGCCCGCCGAAGCCCCCAAACCGCCTC